>CAYTJW010000072.1:0-12858 GCA_964438135.1 uncultured Thermoanaerobaculia bacterium | reverse complement strand
TCGTCCCCGCAACGTCGAGGAGGCGCCATAGCAGCCGGGCGAGCCTCGGCACCGTGCCCGACTTCGCCTTCGCGGGCCCCGGCGTGCGGGTGCAGGATGTCGTCCCCGGGTCGCCGGCGGCCGCGGCCGGCGTCCTCCCCGGCGACGTCCTGCTGGCCGTGGCCGGCCTGCCGGTCACCACTCTCGGCGAGTACGCCGCGGCGCTCAGAGGGCACGCCCCGGGCGAGCGGGTGGCGATCCGGGTCCGCCGCGGCGAGGCCGAGCTCGAGCTCGAGGCCACCCTCGGCGAGCGGTGAGCGGCGAACGGCGAGCGGCGGGGAATTGAGCACGGCACGCTCAGGTTTCGAGGAGCGAGCCGCCGGAACGTGGACGCCTGCCAGCGCGCCCCGGACCCGGCGCGGAGGATGAAATGCACGACGTGATCACCCTGCCGGTCCTGCCCCTGCGCGAGGCGGTGCTGCTGCCGCACGTCACCTCGCCCATCGCCGCCGGCCGCACCGGCACCCTGCGCGCCATCGAGGCGGCGCTGCGCGACCGGTCCAAGCACATCTTCGTCGTCGCCCAGCGCGAGAACCAGGAGGCGGTGACCCCCGACCTGCTCTACGCCATGGGCACCATCGCCACCGTCGGCCCGGTCCAGCGCGGCCCGTCCGGCATGCGACTGCTGCTCAACGGCCAGGCCCGGGCCGTCGCCGTGCACTACAGCGAGGACGAGGGCTACCTGACCGCGCGGGTACGGCTGGCCGAGGAGCAGCCGCCCCTGGACCCGACCAACCCCGCCTTCACCGCCCTCTTCCGGGAGGCGCGCGAGCGGTCGTCGGAGCTCGGCCGGCGTGCCGGCATGCCGAAGGAGGCGGTGCAGCAGTTCCTGGCCGAGTCGACCGAGCCGGGCCGCTTCGCCGACCTGGTCGCCGGCCACCTCGAGCTGAAGCCCGAGGAGGCGCAGAAGATCCTCGAGGCGCTGGCGGTGGAGGACCGTCTGCGGGCGGTGCTGGTCCACATCCAGCGGCAGATCTCGATCCTCGACGCCCAGGAGGCGATCAAGTCCCAGGTCCAGGAGCAGCTCGGCGACCGCCAGCGGGAGATGTTCCTGCGCCAGCAGCTCAAGGCGATCCAGAAGGAGCTGGGCGAGGACACCGGCCGCGAGGACCTCGACGAGCTCAAGGCCAAGCTCGAGGCGCTGCCCCTGCCCGAGGTGGCGCGCAAGGAGGTCAACCGCGAGCTGTCCCGGCTGGAGCGGATGGGGCCGGAAGGGATGGAGGCGCAGGTCATCCGCACCTACCTCGAGACCATCACCGAGCTGCCGTGGGGCAAGCTGTCCGAGGGCAGCCTCGACATCGACCGCGCCGCGGCCATCCTGGACGAGGACCACTACGGCCTCGGCGACGTCAAGGACCGGATCCTCGAGTTCCTGGCCGTGCGGCTGCTGCGCGAGCGGCGCGAGGCGCAGGAGCGCGCCGCGGACGAGGAGACCGGGACGCCGGCCGAGGCCGCCGGCGAGATCTCCTTCGACCTCGGCGAGCTCGACGGCGTGACGGCCGAGCCGGCGCCGGCAGGGCCGCCGGCCCACGCGAAGAAGGCCGGCGACGACACCGGCCGCAACCCGATCCTCCTCTTCGTCGGCCCGCCCGGCACCGGCAAGACCTCGGTCGCCCGCTCCATCGCCCGCGCCATGGGCCGCGAGTACGTCCGCATCTCCCTCGGCGGGGTGCGCGACGAGGCCGACGTGCGCGGCCACCGCCGCACCTACGTCGGCGCCATGCCGGGCCGCATCATCCAGGGCATGAAGCAGGCCGGCACGCAGAACCCGGTCTTCCTGCTCGACGAGGTGGACAAGCTCGGCGTCTCCTTCCAGGGCGACCCCTCGGCCGCCCTGCTCGAGGTCCTCGACCCGGCCCAGAACGACAGCTTCACCGACCACTACCTCGGCGTTCCCTTCGACCTGTCGCAGGTCCACTTCATCTGCACCGCCAACTTCCTGGAGAGCATCCCGGGGCCCCTCCAGGACCGCATGGAGGTGGTCGAGTTCTCCGGCTACACCGAGCGCGAGAAGCTGGAGATCGCCCGCCGCTACCTGGTGCCGCGCCAGGTCAAGGAGGCTGGTCTGGACGGGGCCACCATCGCCTTCTCCGACGACGCCGTGGCGACCGTCATCACCGGCTACACCCGCGAGGCCGGCGTGCGCCAGCTCGAGCGCGAGATCGGCCGCACCGCGCGCAAGGTGGCGCGCAAGATCGCCGCCGGGGCGATCGAGCAGCTGTCGGTCGGGCCGGAGCAGGTCGGCGAGCTGCTCGGCCGGCCCAAGGTCCACCCCGAGCACGCCATGAAGGCCGACCAGGTCGGCGTCGCCACCGGCATGTACTACACCCCGGTGGGCGGCGACATCATGTTCGTCGAGGTGTCGCCGATGCGCGGCAAGGGCGAGCTGGTGCTGACCGGGCAGCTCGGCGAGGTCATGAAGGAGTCGGCCCGCGCTGCCTGGACCTTCGCCCGCGCCCACGCGGTCGAGCTCTTCATCCCCCACTCGGCCTTCGACCAGGACGTGCACATCCACGTCCCGGCCGGCGCCATCCCCAAGGACGGCCCCTCGGCCGGGGTCACCATGGCCACCGCCCTGGTCTCGGCGCTGTCCGGCCGGGCAGCCCGGCACGACGTCGCCATGACCGGCGAGATCACCCTCTCCGGCCGCGTCCTGCCCATCGGCGGGGTGAAGGAGAAGGTGCTGGGCGCGGTCCGCGCCGGCATCACCACCGTGGTCCTGCCGAAGGCCAACGAGCCCGACCTCGAGGACCTGCCCGCCGAGGTGCGCGACACGCTCACCGTCCACCTCGTCTCGGAGCTCGGCGAGGCCCTGTCCCACACCCTGCGCGGCGGCTCCTTCCGCGACGGCCGCCTGACCTTCGCCTCCGAGGAGCCGGCCGCCTCCGGCAGCGAGAGCCCGGTCGGCTTCCAGCACTGACGGCAGGACCCCTGCCCGACGGCCCTGCGGGAGCCAGCCGACCCGCCGGACGGGGGACCGGCGTCCGCTCGCGGTGCGGCCGCGGCCGGTCAGCAAGACGAGGTCGGCCCGGAGGAAGGCGCCGAACGCCGGGCCCCGGGCGACCTCGGTCTCGCGCTGCCGTGCGTCGCGGAGCCATCTCCCCCCGCCGGGGCCTTCAGCGCCTGGCACCGGGGGTCGTGCACCACCGGGAAACCCGGGCGCCGCGATCGCCTCCGGTCACGGGCTCGAGGCGGACCAGGAGGAGAGCGTGCCGGACTCGAGGCCGTCCCCGAACAGCAGGTCGTCCACCTGCCGCTCGACCGCGCCCGTCTCGCACAGGTAGCCGGTGCGCGGGAAGCCGCGCTGGTCCTCGGCGAGGCAGTACGTGTCGTTGCCGCCGCCGAGGGCCGGGCTCCCCACCCGCGGCACCATGGTCGCGGTGCTGCCGCCGCTGTTGACCAGGCCGTTGAGCAGCGGGTCGGCGACGAGGACCTGGTCGACGGCCGGGGTCATCCCGCAGGTGTCGCCCGGGCTCTCCAGGTTGCCGCCGTTCGAGGTCGTCGACGCCCCGGTGACCCAGCAGCCGCCGGCGACCAGGGTGTTGGTCAGTGTGACGGGGCCTCCCGAGGCGATGGCGTCGCCCTGGGTGCCGGCGTGGTTGTCGGCCAGCGTCACGCTGTGCAGCGACACGCCGCCGCCCGGGTCGAGGTACAGCCCGCCGCCCTGGATCCCGGCGACGTTGCCGGCGATCGTGCTGTTGGCGATTCCGACGCCGGTCGTGACCGTGTTGTCGAGGTAAAGCCCGCCGCCCGAGGCCAGGCACCAGTTGCGGGCAATGGTGGAGCGCGTGACGTCGAGGGGACCGCCGAGGTTGGCGATGCCGCCACCGTCGGCCGCGGAGTTGCCGGACACGGTCGAGTCGGTCACGGTCAGCCCGCCGCTGTGTGGGCCGGCACGGACACCGCCGCCGAAGTCTGCCGCGGTGTTCCCGCGGACGACCGACCCCTCTTGCACGACCAACGTTCCCCAGGTGACGTCGAGCCCACCGCCCGAGTACAGGGCGCTGTTGCCGGTGACCACGACGTCGCTGATCACCAGCTCTCCCTCGTAGGCGCGCATCCCCCCGCCATGTTCCGTCGTCTCGTTGCCGCCGGTGACGGTGAGCGCGACCACGCTCGCCAGGGCCCCGGTCGCCACCACGTCCAGCACCCGGCCGCCCAGGCCGGTGGCGTCGATGATCGTGGCCGACGGCCCCGCCCCGCCGATGAACACGTCGTCGGTGACGTCGAGGTCGCCGGTGGCGCAGGCGTCCTCCCCCGCTCCCGCGATCGTGAGCACGTACACCCCGGCCGGGATCGTGACGTAGTCGGCCCCGACGCGGGCGTTGGCGGCCATGACCGCCTCGCGCAGGGAGCAGTCGGCGTCGCAGGCGCCGTCGTTGGTGTCGGCGGTCTTGCTGACGATGTAGAGCTCGGCTCGGGCCGGGGCGGCGGTGGCGAGCAGCAGCAGGCAGAGCGCGAGCGCCACCGGTCCGAGCTTGAGGCTGGTCGTCGCAGTCATGGAGTCCTCCCCGTGCTGGCGCCTTGGGCGCAGAGAGTCGTCTTCCGAGGGCCGCTGTGACCATGGTAGCGCACGACCCGGGGGAACACCAACCGACCGCTCGTCGCTCGCGGCGGACCGCCGCCCGCCGGGTCAGGGGTCTGACGTCCGCTCGCCCACCAGCAGCCAGGTCTGCATCTCCCCCTTGCCCTTGACCACCATCCGGACGCGCGGCTCGAGGAGGAAGCTCCGGCCGAGACGCTCCTTGACCTCCCCGGTGACCTGGACCCGACCGGGGACGCCGTGGGACTCCATGCGGGCAGCGGTGTTGACGGTGTCTCCCCACAGGTCGCAGGCGAGCTTCCGCTTCCCGATCACGCCCGCCGCCACCGGCCCCGAGTGCATCCCCACCCGCATCTGCGGGCTGGCCCCGCCATCGAGGTGGACGTCGTCGACGACCTCGACCAGCTCGAGGGCGAAGCGCGCGAGCGCGACGGCGTGGTCCGGCCGCGGCTTCGGCACCCCGGCGACCATGTAGGCGTCGCCGATGGTCTTGATCTTCTCCAGGCCGTGGCGCTCCGCCAGGACGTCGACGCGGCTGAAGACGTCGTTCAGGGCGGTCACCAGCCGGGCCGGGGTGGTCCGGGCGGACATCCCCGTGAAGCCGACGATGTCGGCGAACAGGACCGAGGCGTCGTCGATGCGGTCGGCGATGATCTCCTCGCCGGCCTTGAGGCGCTCGGCGATCTCGGCCGGGAGGATGGCGAGGAGGAGGCGCTCGGAGCGCTCGTTCTCGCGCGCCAGCGCGCGCCCGGCGCCGTCGGCGACCCGCGTCAGGCCCCCCCACCACCGTGCCGAGGAGCTTGATGGCGGCGACGACGTTGACCACCTCGAGAACGAGGGCCACCGCGCCCCCGATCGGGACCAGCGGCGGGACCGAGCGCCGGAGGGCGAAGAGGGCGACCCGCACGGCGAGGGCGATGGCGCCGACCGCGCCGGTCATTCTCCACATCCTCCGGCCACCGCTGCCGGCGAGGCCGAAGGGGACCAGGGCGTAGGCGTGAAAGCCGGCGTTCCAGCCGAGGACCACGGTCGCCATCGCGGCGTGGGCGAGGACCTCGAGCTGCGACGGCCAGAAGCCGGCCACCAGGTGCCCCCTGCGGAAGAGCCAGGAGGCGAGGGCCCGGATCGGGAGGCTGACGGCGAGGTTGAACCACACCAGCGGCCGGGCCCCGAGGAACGCGAAGAGGACGGCCATGACGGCGTGGGTCAGGAAGGTCGCGGGGCCGATGCAGAGGAGGACGCGGTGCAGGCGGACCTCGGCCGCGCCCGCCGAGCGGAAGCGGGGCACGTCCAGCGGGCCACGCGCCTCATGAGGAGCTCCCATCCGGCACGTCCCCGCACCGGCGCGGATCACGGTCGAATGGGGCTTCCCCTCCCGACCCCTCGAGTGCACAACAGACCCCCGCCCGACCGCGGACCGCGTGCCACCCGCAGGGCCAGGGTCACACCTTCGGTGTCCTGGTCCTCTTTCCCGCGCGGGACGCGGCGGCTGCGCCCGGCTCTTGGCCGGCACCGCGGTCGTGCGCACCGCCAGGTGGTCGTGGTTGGGCAGGAGGCACCCGGCGCGCGCGGCCATCCGCTTCCTGGGTCAGGCGCCGTGGCGCCCGGCCCTCTCCTCCAGCGCCTGCCGCACCGCTGTCGGGCGCAGGAAGCCCAGGCCGGACCGCTGCAGCTCGGCGATCAGGAGCTCGAAGCCCCGCTCCCGCCAGCCCGCCCCCACGCCAGCTCCAGGCTCTCGCGTGCGGCGGTGTCGTCCCCCCGCTCGGCGTGGACCAGGCCGATCAGCAGCGGCGCGTCCGCGTCCCCGGGTTCGAGCGCAGCGGCCGCTTCGAGCTGAGCCAGCAGCCGGTCGTCCCGGAGCGTTCCCTGGCGCCAGCGCAGCAGGTCGAGGTTGTACGTGGCATGGAGGTGCCGGGGGTCCCGGCGCAGCGCCTCGAGCAGCGACGCCTCGGCCTCCCGCCCCAAGCCGTCCTGGTGGAGCTCGACTCCGCGGTCGTTCAGCTCGTCGGCGCTCGCCGCCATCGCCTCACCCGCGCCGATTGCGGTCGAGGTCGGCCAGGAACGTGGCGAGCTCGGCCGGCCCGCGAGGGGGGCCGAGGTCGCCGGCGTGGAGCCTGGCGACCATCCGGTTCCTGCGCTCGGATGCCGCGGTGACGTTGGAGGTGCCGTCGCGGCCACCCGCGCTGCGCTCGCCCGCCGAATGGTGTCCGTGGCGCAGGTCGAGGAGGGTCGTGGCGAGGTCGGGCGAAGCGCCGAAGCGGGTCCGGCGCACCGCGCGGAGGCAGCTCTCGGTGAGATAGAGCCCGAGCTCCCAGGGGCCGCGCTCCGGGCTGCAGCGAAGGTGGCAGAACGTCCGCACCGGCAGCTCGACGACCGGGCAGACGCGCCGCTCGTCCACACGGGCGCGCACCCTCTCGGACGTCCAGTCCAGCGGGACCAGGTTCTCCACCATCGCCTTCGCGACCCTCCGCCCTCGACGCGAGTGGCCCGCGACAGCGCGGCCCCCCCCCGCGACCTGTGGACGGCGGACGAGGGGCGGTTTCGCGCGGTGCGGCCGTTGCGCCGGATCGCCCGCTGTTGCTGGCTCGCGAAGGCGCGGAGATCCGCCCCGGTCAGATCGGGCCACCACGACGCCCGCCTCGGCCCCTGGGCCTCAGCCGGGGCCTCAGCGGCGGAGGTCGACGATGCGCCGGATCTTGCCGGTGCGCTCGACCCGGCCGATGCCCTCGGGCGGCAGCAGCTCGACCGTGACCTCCTCGACCAGGTTGACGCCGCCGGCCCCGCGCAGCGGCGGGGCCTTCTCCAGCAGCGCCGCCCGGACCCGCTCGGCCAGGCCGGCCGGCGGCTCGCCCGGCTCCCGGGTCTCGACCAGGAAGCGGACGCGGAGGTTGACGCCCACCGGCTCGACCCGGACCTGGAAGAAGCCGGACAGCTCCGGGAACGGCTCCACCACCTCGTAGAGCGTGCTCAGGTGGAGGTTGCCGTAGTTGACCTTGACCTGGTCGTCGGTGCGCTCGCAGAGCCGGAACCGCCGCGAGCTGCGGCCGCAGGGGCACGGCTCGTCGAGCCACTCGACGCGGTCGCCGAGGCGGTAGCGGATCAGGGGGTGGAGGGTCTTGCCGAGGGTGGTGACGAGGGCGTCGCCGTCAGCGTCCGCCTCCAGGTAGCACCAGTCCTCGAAGACGTGGTGCTCGGTGCCCTGGCAGTGCGGGCACTGGAAGCCGACCGGCCCGACCTCGACCGCGGCGTAGCCGAGCGAGCGCACCAGCCGCGCCCCGAGCACCCGCCGCAGGTAGGCCTCGACCGACGGCACCAGGTGCTCGCCGCTGTACAGGACCTTGTCGAGCTGGAGGCCGCCGCCCCGCTCCGCCTCCTGGGCCAGCAGCAGCAGCGCGCTGGGCACGCCCAGGACCGCGGTCGCCCGGAAGGCCCGCAGGTAGGCGAGGGTCTCGGCCGGGGTGTGGTTGCCGGTGACGCTGAGGATGCGGCAGCCCACCTCCTCGAGGCCGGCGTTGGCGGCCAGGAAGGCGGTCCAGAACGCCCCCGCCCGCAAGACGTTGGCCACGGTGTCGGTCGGCTCGACGCCGGCCGCGGCGAAACCGAGCCCGAAGATGCGCTTGCTCTCGTCGAACTCCTCGCGGCTGTAGAGGACGTACTTCATGCGCCCGGTCGTGCCGCCGGCGCTGAACAGGTAGGCGCTGCCCGGGTCGCGGGTGAGCATGTCGGCGCCGCTGGCCGGGCCGTGCTCGTAGAGCGCGTCCTTCTCCAGCACCGGCAGCCGCGCGAAGTCGTCGAGCGAGGCGAGCGGCAGGGCGACGTCGCGCAGGTGCTGCCGGTAGAACGGCGCCCTGAGGGCGTTGCGCAGCCGGTCGTTGAGGCGCGCGAGCAGCAGCCGCGACCGCCGGCCGGGGTCCGAGAAGTCGGACCCGAAGCGGTCGGCGGGCAGGTCGTCCCGCTCGACCAGGCGCGCCAGCTGCAGGCACAGGAACTGGCCGTCGTGGGCGGCGCGAGGGTCGCCGCCCACCGCCATCGAGCCGGGCCGGCACAGCCGCGGCGCGCCGAGGCCGGTGAAGGCCTCGACCATCTCCTGCAGGCCGCTCGTGCCGGCGATCCCGACCGTGCTCAGGTAGTACTTCATGGACCTGAGATTGCCGTCGAGCAGCTGCCGCCAGCTCGAGACCAGGTTGACGTAGACGGTGCGGTTGAGGGGCGAGTCGACGGTGTCGCGGCTCCGCCGCACCAGCACCGTGTGGTGCGCGGCGCGGCCCTCCAGCACCCGCCCCTCGCCCTCGAACTCGCGCCACCGCGCCAGCTCCCGCTCCTTGCGGATCTCGACCGCGGCGTCGAGATCCGGCCGCGGCTGGGGGAAGGCGGCGGCCCGCGCCTCGAGCGCGGCGAAGAGCAGCTCCGGGAAGGCGGCGGTGGTGGGGTCCTCCTCGACGAACACGTTCTGGCAGCAGCTGCAGGCCCGCTGCTCCCAGTGGACGACGTCGGCGGCGAAGCCCTCGGCCGCCGCGCGCAGCTCGCCCGGGGCGAGGCCGCGGGGGACGACGCCGAAGCTCAGCTTGGGGCCGTAGGCGTACACCTCGGTGCGCGGCGCCAGGCCCTGCTTGTAGGCCCGCACCGAGTCCTCGCCGCCGAACAGCAGGATCGCCTCGAAGCGGCTCTTGGCGACCTCGTCGGCGAAGCCGTCGTGGCGGCCCCAGTAGGTGAGCGCTGCGAACGGCGCCACGCACCCCTCCCGGTCGACCTCGAGCAGGGCGCGGAAGAACAGGCTCGGGAAGACCAGGTCCTGCCGGCTGGCCTTGAGGAGGTTGACGTTCTTGGTCAGCATGCCGTAGAGCAGCGAGTCGACCGAGCCGAGGAAGACGTTGCCCGCGGCGACGTGGCAGACCGCGCCCACCGGCACCGCCCGCCGCAGGCGGCCGTGGCGCAGGCCGACCCAGTGGTCCAGGCAGCGCGGGTCGCCGAGGATGGCGAGGCGCGCCCGGAGCGCCTCCGGCTCGACCATGGCGGCGAGGAAGCCGAGGCCCTCGGCGACCATCTCGACGCTGTAGCCGAGCAGGCCCGGCAGGCGTTCCAGGGCCGCCGCGCGGTAGGGGCTGCCGGCCTCGGTCAGGCGCTGCCCGACGCGGTGGAGGGTGTCGACGACCGCGTCCAGCGGCACCTCCCGCGCGAGGTCGCAGCGCTCGCGCAGGCCCCGCTCGGACAGGTGCCGTTCGGCCAGCTCCGGGGTCAGAACCGGGGCGTCCACCACCTCGCCGAAGAAGACCTGCTGGAAGCCGTCGTTGTCCATGGCGCGCTCCTACCTGCGGGACCGGTCGAGGATCTCCTGGGCGGCGATGGCGCAGCCGCGGTGCTTGCGGATGCCGCCGCGCCGGACCGAGGCGAGAAACGGCCGCTCGATGCCGCAGCGGCAGCCGCGACCGAGGACGGCGAGGTCGGTCGACAGCACCGCCAGGTTGGGCTGGGCGGTGTTGTACGGCGTGTACAGCACCAGCAGGCCCTCCTCGCCCTCCGGCAGCGGCGCCAGGGTGAGCGGGTCGACCACCCGCAGGCGGCCGTAGACCGGCTCGTGGTGGCGGCCCTCGGCGCAGGCGTTGTAGGGCACGCCGTGCTCGACCATGCCGTAGGCGTCGCGCACGTTGGCGGCGGGCACGCCGAGGCCGTCCTCGACGTAGCGGGCGAACTCGGCGTGGCCCATCGGCGTGCCCTGGTGGTTCTTCCAGCCGCCGCCGCCGATGACGAAGCTGCGCGGGTCGACGCGGCAGCCGGGTCGCAGGCGCCTGACCTCCTCGACCAGCTGGTACATGAAGGCCGGGAAGCCGAGCAGGCGCACCGGCGCGGTGGCGGCGGCCTCGAGCAGGGCACGCGCCCAGCGCTCGGCGTCGAAGCGGAAGGAGCCCGTGCCCTCGTCCCACTCGATGGTCCAGCGGGTGCTGAGGGCCGGCGCCAGGGCGAGCAGCTGCTCGTTGCTCCACGACGTCCCCACCTCGGGGGCGTGGGCCGGGTCGTAGCCGAGCAGGAAGTAGTGCACCGGCGTGTCGCTGGCATGACCGGTCGCCCGGAAGCAGCACTGCGCCAGGGCCCGCAGGCGGGCCAGGGAGGGGCCGTCGAAGACCGTCTGGGTGCGCTGGCCGGCGGTGCCGCTGGAGGTCAGGACCATGGCGATCCCCGAGTCCGGCACGCTGCGGAAGGAGTGCGTCTTCATGGTGCCGACGAACAGCGGCGGGATGCGGTAGACGTCGTCCGGCGCGCGCAGGTCGTCGGGTGAGACCCCCGCCTGCCGCGCCATGTGCTCGAGGAAGGGCTGGCGCTCGAGGTGGAAGCGCCAGCTCTCGACCATCGCCTCGAGGAAGAGCCGGTCCTGCTCGGGCCCGGTGGCGTACGCGTCGGTCGAGGCGCAGAGCGCGCGGATGGCGGGGAAGTCCATGCTTCACCTCAGGTTCGACTCGACGTACGCGGCCAGGTCGCGGCCATGCTCGGAGTCGAGTCGGAGGGTCGCGGGCGAGGCCGGGCGGGTGATCAGGTACTGCAGCACCAGCCGCTCCCTCCCCGGCGAGCCCGGGTGGACGCCGGCGAAGACGCACCCCAGATCCTCGAGGGCGCCGACCACGGCGCCGGTGGCGGGGTCCTCCAGCGGCAGGTAGAGGAACACCACCTCCAGACGGTCCATGACCGCGTCGCGGAGCAGGCGCCGGACCCGCCCCGGGGCGTCGGCGCCGACGCGGTTGACCAGCACGTGCGCCGCCCCGCAGGCGTCGACGTGCAGGTCGAGCTCGCTCTCCGCCGCGGCCGGCGGCGCCGGGTCGCGGATCTCGGCCTGCCGGCGCAGCTCGCCGTAGATCCGCCGCACCATCGCCTCGTGGCGCGGGCCGGGGTGGATCGCCAGCTCCCCCGGCGGCCGCAGCGGCAGGAAGGCGTGGAGCAGGCTCTCCCGCGGCGCCTGACCCTCGCGGATGGCGGTGAACCGCATCGGCGGCAGCGCCGCCAGGAACAGGCAGGTGTCGGTGAAGCCGAAGCGGTGGACGGCCTTCTGGCTGTACGGGTGGGTGGTGACGGCGTGCGCGAACAGGCCGTGGAAGCCGGCCTCGCGGCCGGTCGCGATCAGCGCCTGGCTGAGGCGCTCGAGCGTGCCCCCGCCCCGATAGGCGGGGTCGATGAAGGCCACCGCCATCTCGGCCAGGCCCGGGTCCAGGTCGCACGGCACCAGCGCCGCGTGGCCGTACAGGGTGCCGTCGCCCGCGACCGCCACCAGCGAGCGCATGGCGCCGCTCGCGTTCAGCTCGCGCACCCGCTCGGGGAGGTAGATGTGCTCGTTGAAGTAGGTGTAGCGGTACGAGCTCCAGGCGCAGCGCGCCACGTCGCCCGCCTCGCCCGGCGCCATGGGCCGGACCTGGAAGGCGCCCGGGTCCCGGGACGGGGCCGCCGGCGGCGGGCCGGCCTCGGCGTGCTCCGGCTCGCCGTCGCGGACGGCGGCGTGGGCCCGGTGCTTGGTCAGGCGGATCTCCATCCCCCGCCGGCCCTGGTTGAGGAACTGCACCCGGTCCACCATCTGCCGCATGAGGAACACGCCCAGCCCCCTGGCCTCCGGCTCCTCCGTGAGCCGGGTCGGGTCGAAGGCCGGCAGCTCCGCCGGGTCGAAGGGGCGGCCCTGGTCCCGCACCGCGATGTCGACGCCGGTGGCGGTGGGGATGACCTCCACCTCGACGCGGCCCTCCTCGCCCTCAGGGTAGGCGTGGCGGGAGGCGTTGGCGAAGGCCTCCTCCAGCGCCACCTGGGCGTTCTGGCGCTCCTTCGGGCCCAGCCCGGCCAGCCCCATGGCGTGCGCGGCGGCGGCCTGGACCAGCGCCAGGTGGTCGAGCGAGGAGGGCACCGCGATCAGGATCGGTCCGGTCAGGCCGGGGTCAGGCATGGGCGGCTCCGGGCCCGGGCGGGGCAGGCCATGCGGCGCGCCGCCCACGGGGCGGGGGTGAGGGAGGCGGAGAGGGACCTCGCACGCGGGTGGTTCTCCGGGGCTCGAGCCCCGGGGCATTCTACCCGCCACCGCGACCGGTCTACCTGCCGACCCGGTCGGCGAGCGCCACCAGCGGCGGCAGGGCGAGAGCGGCGACCAGCACCGCCAGCGCCACCGGCAGGCCGGGCAGGATCGGCGCCGTCGCCAGGCGCACGAACCCGTCCGCCACCACTCGCGCGCCGAGGGGGCCGAGGGTGGTGGCGAGCACCACGGTCACCGCCGCGGCGAGGGCGGCCGCCGCCCCTCGAGCGACGGCGAC
>CAYTJW010000071.1:0-12999 GCA_964438135.1 uncultured Thermoanaerobaculia bacterium | reverse complement strand
GGCGCTGGCCACGGCGGCGGTGCTGCACGCGGTGGACGTGGCGGGGCGGGCGGCCCCGACCGCGGCCGCGATCCTCGGCCTCCCGGCCCGCGACCCGGCCTCCGGCCAGCCGCTCGACCTCCACCGCTACCCGCTCGTGGACCGCTGGCGCGAGGGCGCGGTCGGCATCGGCCGCGAGTTCATGCCGCCGCTCGACGAGGGGGACTTCCTCTACATGCCGAGCCTGCTCCCGGCCGCCTCGCTCAACACCGGCCTGGAGGTCATGCAGCGGCAGGACCGGCTCTTCGCCCGCATCCCCGAGGTCGAGCTGGTGGTCGGCAAGCTGGGCCGCGCCGACTCGGCCCTGGACCCGGCGCCGATCGGCATGATCGAGACGGTGATCGCCCTCAAGGACCGCTCCGAGTGGCCGCTGGTGGACGACCCCGGGCGCCCGGGCCACCGGCGGCGGCGCACCATGCGGGAGATCTGGGACGACATCCAGGAGCGGGGGCGGTTCCCGGGCGTGCTGCCGTCGGCCGAGCTGCAGCCGATCCGGGCGCGGGTCGAGATGCTGAGCACCGGCCTGCGGGCGGAGATCGGCCTCAAGGTCTACGCCGCCAGCGTCGAGGCCAGCGAGGGGCTGGCGGTGGCCATCGAGCAGGAGCTCAAGCGGGCCGGCCTCCCGGGCGCGACCGCCATCGCCGCCATGCGCTCCAACCTGACGCCCTACCTGGAGCTCGAGGTCGACCGGGAGGCGGTGGCCCGCTTCGGGCTGCCGCTCGCGTCGGTGCAGCGGGCGATCGAGGTGGCGGTGGGCGGCGCCAGCCTGGTGCCGACCTAC
The DNA here is from genome assembly GCA_964438135.1 of uncultured Thermoanaerobaculia bacterium. Classification (GTDB taxonomy): domain Bacteria; phylum Acidobacteriota; class Thermoanaerobaculia; order Thermoanaerobaculales; family Sulfomarinibacteraceae; genus CAYTJW01. The sequence goes on along the minus strand of CAYTJW010000071.1, from coordinate 12,179 downwards.
GAGGGCCTCGACCGCTACCCGGTGCGGGTGCGCTACGGCCGCGACCTGCGCGACGCGCCCGAGGACCTGGGGCGGGTCCTGGTCACCGCCGCCGGCGGGCTGCAGGTGCCGCTCGAGCAGCTGGTGACGGCGCGGCGGACGCTGGGGCCGATGATGGTCCGGCGCGAGGGGGCGAGCTTCGCGAGCTACGTCACCATGAGCCCGGACGGGGCGGACGCGACCTCCATCGTCGAGCGCGGCCGGGCAATCCTCGACCGGGCCGTGGCCGACGGCCGGCTGGCGGTGCCCCCCGGCGCGCACTTCGCCTGGACCGGCACCTACGAGCGCAGCCTCGAGGCCCGCCACCGGCTGAGCCTGCTGATCCCGGCCGTGCTCGCCGTCAACCTGCTGCTCGTCTACCTCCACTTCCGCCGCCTCGACCTGACCCTGCTGGTCTTCACCGACATCCCGGTGTCGCTGGCCGGCGGCTTCCTGCTGCTCGCGTGGTGGCCGCGCCTCCACGACCTCCTGTACCGCCTCGGCGTCATGGAGCGGGGCTTCGAGGGCGAGGCGATGTACCTGACGGTGGCGGTGTGGGTGGGGTTCATCGCCCTGTTCGGCATCACCATGGACGACGGCATCGTCATCGGCACCTACCTGGTGCAGTCGTTCGCCCGCTGCCCGGCGGCGAGCGAGGCGGAGGTCGAGCAGCGGGTGGTGGAGGCCGGCCTGCGCCGCATCAGGCCCTGCCTCATGACGGCGGCCACCACCCTGGTGGCGATGGTGCCGATCCTGCTGTCCACCGGCCGCGGCAGCGACCTGGCCGTGCCGATGGCGATCCCCCTGTTCGGCGGCATGGTCGCCCAGCTGGTCAGCCTGTGGGTGGTGCCGGCCGGCTTCTTCGCCCTCGAGCGGGGGCGCCTGCGCCGTGCCCGGGCAGTGGTCGCAGCGGTGGCGGCGCCGGCCGTGCCCCCGGTCGGAGCCGATTGTGTCTCGGCACTGCGTCAGCAAACAAGATGAGACGTCGTGAGACAGTTGCCCGCAGACTCCCCCGCGATCTCCCGTAACCGACAGCGAAGACGGTAGTTGCCCGGGTCGCCCCGGGGGTGGGCGCCCGCCCGGCGGGCCCCCGCCCGGTCGGTGACCGATCCCGCGAGCGACGGCGCTTCTTGCAGACAAGGCGCATTTTTGCAAGCACTTGTCTGAGAGACTGGGTCGCAGATCCGTCCTGGCACGGGTCCTGCTCTACGGGCGGTCGATGTCGTGCTCGTCTGGCAACCCGAGCCCCCGCCCCCACGACTGCGTCGAGCGTCTGGTGGAGATCCTGGCCCACTGTCACCTGCTGCACGCACTGGCCGACCGGGGCGAGGAGGGTTGCGAGAAGGACGAGTGCCTGGTGGTGTTCGGCGCGGTGCGGGACGCGGTCCGCGAGCTGCGGACCGCGGTGGACGCGCGGCTGGCGCAGCTGGGCTGTGGGTCGTGTGCCGCCTGGCCAGCGGCCGAGCCGACCCCGAAGGAGCGTCGTCGGTGAGCGGGCGCGAGCTCGTGTCGACCAACCCGAGGAGCGAGGAGGGAGAAGCATGAGAAACCCGAGATTGTGTGCAGGCGCGTGGTCAGCGACCCGGCTCGCGGCCGTCGCGTTCGCCGCCGCCGTGATGGTGGCCGCGAGCGGGGCCGGCTTCGAGCTCGAGGTCGTCGACCCGCAGGGCAACCCGGTGAGCGGGTTCCGCTGGCTGCTCGAGGAGGACCCCACCCTGTGGGTCGACCCGGGCGTGGTGGTGACCGACAGCATCGGCGTCAACATCCACCGGAGCTACGCGCCGGTGGTCGGGAGCGGCGCCTCGGCCGGGTCGACCGCGCAGGTCGCGGTCCCGGACCCGGCCATGCGCTACTTCGTGTCGGTCCTGCCGGACACCGCCGGCACCATGACCGGCCACACCAACGGCGGCGCGCCGGTGCCGCCCGGGGCGGCGACGGTGACGGTGGTGGTCAACCCGCTGCCGCTCCCCACCTCGCAGATCTCGATCTTCGTCTTCGAGGACCACGCCAGCATCAACAACGCCGCCGACTTCGGCGCCGAGACCCCGCTCGAGGGCTTCAAGGTCATGATCTTCGACCTCGGCGGCCAGCTCAGCCAGGACGCGTTCGGCAGCCCGCTCGGCACCGAGTACCTGCGCAACCCGGACGGCAGCTTCCAGCTCGACGGCGACGGCCTGCCGATCGCGGACCCGGCGCAGCTGGGCCAGGGTTACGTGCTCTCCGGGCCGGACGGCTGGGCGTCGATCAAGTACCTCACGCCCGGCAAGTACGGCGTCAGGGTCACGCCGCCGATCAGCGACCCCCAGGGCAACCCCGTCAACTGGGTGCAGACCGCCACCATCGAGGGCACCAAGACCATCGACGCCTGGGTCAAGGCGAACGAGGCGCGGCTGTTCGTCGAGGGCTTCGGCACCGCCAGCGCCCACGTCCTGTTCGGCTTCGTCAACCCGGACGGGCTGCCGTGGGTGGGCTCGGGCCCCGGGGGCGCGACCATCACCGGCCGGGTGGTCAACAACCACTTCTCGGCCCCGCCCATGACCCAGGGCTACCACGCCGGCTTCCCGGTGCCGGACTGCTGGGTCGGCCTCAACAGCGCCGCCGCCCAGGGTCTGATCGCCCTGCCCTGCAACGCCGACAGCACCTTCTCCATCGCCGGCGTGCCGCCGGGTACCTACCAGCTGGTGACCTGGGACACGCCGCTGGACCAGCTGTTCGGCTTCAACCTGGTCACGGTGCCCGAGGGCGCGACCTCGGTCGACCTCGGCAACGTGGTGTCCTTCAACTGGTTCGCCGGCCTCGAGGGCCGGGTCTTCAACGACCTCGACGAGGACGGCTTCCCGGACCCGGGCGAGGCGGGCCTGGCGGACCAGCCGGTCGGCCTCCGCTTCCGCGACGGCCGCGTCTACATGGCGACCACCACCGACCCGGCCGGCTTCTACTCCATGCCCGAGATCTTCCCGTTCTTCAAGTGGCTGGTGGCGGAGGTCGGCTTCGGCACCCGCAAGGCGACCGGCGCCACCATCGCCGTCGACGCCGGCGGCCCGGTCCTGCCGGACAACGGTTGGACCTACCCGTCGCGCGACAAGCTCACCCCCCAGGAGCAGGCCGAGACCAACCCGCACACGGGCAACAACCTCTCCCGCACCGAGGCGGGCCCGGTGCTGACTCAGGCCATCCAGGCCTTCCTCGGCCAGACCAGCGTCATCGACTGGGGCAAGGGCCACTACGCCGAGGGCGAGAACGGCGGCATCTCCGGCATCGTCTTCAACACCGTCACCCGCGCCGAGGACGACCCCCGCTACGCCGCCGGCGAGCCGTGGGAGACCGGCATCCCGCGCGTCCAGGTCACGCTCTACCAGGACTCGACCGGGCCGCTCGGGTTCTCGGACGGGGTGGTCGACGACCTCGACGGCTCGGGCGACGTGACCCCGGCCGACGTCGACAACCACCCGCTCGGCTGGGCCGACGGCACCGGCAGCTTCGACGCCGGCGTCGACGTGGACCACAACGGCAACGGTGCCTGGGACCCGGGCGACGCCCTCAACGTGACCTGGACCGACAGCTGGGACGACAACATGCCGACCGGGTGCATCCAGCACCTGCCCGACATCCACGGCGTCCCGGCCCGCGAGTGCTACGACAACTGGGGCACCTGGAACCAGATTCGGCCCGGCGTGTTCGACGGCGGCTACGCCTTCACCTCCTACTACCCGGGCGGCATGGCCTCCGGCAGCGTCGAGCGCGACGGCCTCCTGAGCGGCGTCTACATCGTCGACGTGGCGCCGCCGCCCTTCTTCGAGCACCAGCAGGAGGAGGACAAGAACGTCGACTTCGGCGAGACCTACACGCCGAGCCTGAAGAGCGCGGCCGGCAAGGGTGGGGAGCCGGAGCTGCTGCCGGCGCCGTGCGTCGGCGACCCGCACCCGGTGCCCGAGTTCCTGACCCTGTTCCCGGACCAGCAGGTGCCGGCGCCCTACGCCCTCACCGACCGTCCCGGCTGCGACCGCAAGCAGGTCACCCTGGTCAGCGGTCAGAACGCGGCCGCCGACTTCTTCCTCCTCACCGAGGTGCCCAAGGCGGCGCAGGTGATGGGCTTCGTCCTCAACGACCTGACCGCCGAGTTCAACATCGACACCCCCAACTTCGGCGAGAAGGCCGGCCTGTCGTGGATCCCGATCTCGTTCAAGGACTGGGCCGGCAACGAGGTCAGCCGGGTCTACACCGACGAGTGGGGGGTCTACAACGCCGCCCTGCCGTCGTCCTACACCGTCAACGTGCCGAGCCCCTCCGGCGTGTCGCCGACCATGCTGGCGGTCCACCTCAACGACCCGATGAAGAAGGACCCGAGCACCGGCGCGCTGGTGCCGGACCCGTTCTTCGACCCGGACTTCAGCCAGTCGGTGTGGACCTTCAACTTCACCCCCGGCGCCACCACCTACCTGGACACCCCGATCGTCCCGGTCGGCGCCTTCGTCGGCTACCCCAACCGCAACCTCGACGTCGAGCCGGCCGCCTTCAGCCCCGGCATCGCCACCGTCGACGGCGACCTGCCGAACGGCGGCCCGGCGGTGTGCGCCACGGGCGCCACCATCACCATCACCTCGGTCGGCCTCAAGCAGGTGCCCAACCCGGACTTCAACCCCGACGTGCCGGGCAGCCCGACGGTCGTCACCCGCAACTACGGCTTCGGCGTCACCCCGGGCCGGGTGACCCTGGGCGGGGTGGACCTGCCGGTGACCGGCTGGGGCGACTCCACCATCACCGCCACCGTGCCGGCCGGCCGCTCGAGCGGCCAGGTGCTGGTGCAGCGCGGCGACAACGGGCTGTGGTCGGAGACCGGCCTCACCCTGCATGTCGGCGAGTGCGCCGCACTCTACGTGCCGGCCGCGTACCCCACCATCCAGGCGGCGATCGACGCCGCCGCGCCGGGCGACCTCGTCATCGTCGGCCCCGGCACCTACAACGAGAACCCGATCATGTGGCAGCCGGTGCGGCTGCAGGGCTCGGGCGCCGAGTCGACCCGCATCTTCGCCACCCCGGTCCCGATCGACCGCCTGCAGGCCTGGCACGACAAGGTGCTCGAGATCCGCGGCAACGACCCGTTCGCGGCCAACGAGGCGCCGGGCGTGATGGTGTTCGGCGACGCCGGCTCACCCTTCGCCGGGATTCCCTCCCTGGTCGACGGGTTCCACATCACCGGCTCGATCTCGGGCAGCGGCATCTACGTCTGGAACCAGGCCCACGGCCTCGAGATCTCCAACAACGTCGTCCGCTCCAACCAGGGCTCCTGGGGCGGCGGCATCACGGTCGGCGTGTTCGACGTGCCGACCTCGAGCCAGGACGTGTTCATCCACCACAACCGGGTGGTCAAGAACGGCGCCGTCCAGGGCGGCGGCGGCATCACCCTCTACACCGGATCGGACGGCTATCGGGTGACCGACAACTTCATCTCCGGCAACCTGAGCCGCGAGAACGGCGGCGGCATCGACCACTTCGGCCTGTCCGACAACGGCCTCATCGCTTCGAACCAGATCCTCTTCAACGAGGTGATGTTCGGCGGCGCGGTCGGCGGCGACGGCGGCGGCATCTTCGTCGGCTCCTTCCGCGCCGGCCCCGGGGCGCTGGCCGAGGGCAGCGGCTCGGTCACCGTCGACTCCAACCGCATCGTCGGCAACCTGGCCGGCAGCGGCTCGGGCGGCGGCATCCGCCTGCTCCAGGTCAACGGCGCCGACGCGGCCCTGCCGCAGAGCCAGTGGTACCAGGTCCGCGTCGTCAACAACATCGTCGCGAACAACGTCGCGGCCGTTGCGGGCGGCGGCATCTCGCTGCTCGACGTGGCCAACGGCTTCGTCCTCAACAACACCGTTGTCGCCAACGACAGCCTCGCCATCGGCGCCGACGCCTTCCCGGCCGGGACCCAGCTCCTGTCCACGGCGCAGATCGCCGGCGTCGCCTCGGCCGAGCACAGCCTCGAGCTGCAGGCTCTGCTGCCGCCCGGCACGCCGCTCTACTCCGACCCGGTCCTGGCCAACAACATCGTCTGGCAGAACCGGTCCTTCTTCTGGGACGCGTCTCTGAACGCCAACAAGGGCGGCCTGGTCCCCAGGGCCGCGGGCCCCTACTGGGACCTCGGCGTGGCCGGCGTCGACCCGACCGCGGTGCTGCACCCGATGAGCAGCGTCCTGACCTCGACCGCGGGCTACCACCCGAGCAACACCTCGGCCGACCCGCTGCTGCCCTCGACCCACGTCAACGCCCTGGTAGCCGCAGTGGTCATGGACGAGGGCGGCAACCGCATCTCGGCCCGCTTCACCCCGCTCACCGTCGGCCCCGGCGAGTACCTGCTCGACCCGCTCCAGCTCGCCTCCTCCGCCGTCAACCTCGGTGACGGCAGCTGGATCGCGGTGCTGCCCGAGCTGCAGCACGACATCCAGGGCGAGGCGCGCTGCGCCGCGACGATGGAGGCGGGCGCCGACGAGATCCTCGACCCGACCCTGGCCGGCGACGTCGACTGCAGCTGTGCCGTCGACGGTCTGGACGTCGACCGGGTGGTCAAGGTCATCTTCGGCGCGGCCACCGCCTGCAACCGCGAGGACCTCAACCTCGACGGGGTGGTCAACGCCGCCGACCTGGCGGCGCTGATCGCGCTGGCGTGGTGAGGACGGCCTCATGGCAACGGACGAAAGGGGCATCACGATGAGCGCGAAGAACACTCACCTGGTCCCGGCGGTGGCGGCGGTCGTCCTGCTGCTCGCGGCCGGCGCCTGGGCGAACGTCCTCGACCCCACCCCGGAGAGCATCGGCGGCATCAACCCGCAGTGCCCGGGCGACATCAACGGCGACGCCATCCCGGACCCGGGGGCGCCGCGCTACGACCCCTGCGACGAGCCGGACGAGCCGAGCGCGGCCAACCCGTGCAACGTCTGCATGCACCTCGCGGCCGGGGACGGCTTCGCCAACATGGGCGACGGCACCGTCCTCTACACCTTCGGTTTCTCGGACGTCACCGGCGTCCAGCCGGGACAGGTGGTCGAGGTCTCCTCGCTGGCCGCCAACTGGCCGGCGCCGACCATCGTCCGCCGCGAGGGGGAGCGGTTCTTCCTCTCCCTGAGCAACGTCGGCTTCGTCATGCGACCGGACCTGTTCGACCCGCACAGCGTCCACTTCCACGGCTTCCCGCAGTCGTCGTCGATCTTCGACGGCCTGCCCGAGTCGGCCGCCACCATCAACATGGGCTCGACCTTGACCTACTTCTACAACCTCGAGGAGCCGGGCACCTACCTCTACCACTGCCACGTCGAGGCCACCGAGCACATGGAGATGGGCATGCTCGGCAACCTGTACGTCCTGGCCGAGCAGAACAACCTGCCCGACGGGACGCCGCTCGGCAGCTACACCCACACGACCGGCATGAAGTACGTCTTCAACGACGGCGACGGCAGCACCCGCTACCACCGCGAGTTCGCGGTCCAGCTGTCGGCCTTCGACGCCAACTTCCACGAGCAGCACGTCGCCGTGCAGCCGCTGCCGTTCGCCGAGCTCCGCTCCACCCACCCGATGATGAACGGTCGCGGCTACCCGGACACCGTGCTCGACGGCCCGATCGCCAACGGCTTCGACGGCCAGGAGGCGCAGCTCGAGGACTCGCGGATCTGCGCCCAGCAGGGGCAGCGGACCCTGCTCCGCCTCTCCAGCGTCGAGCTGGTGGCGGAGAGCACGGTGGCGATCGACGGCATGCCGATGCTGGTCGTCGGCCGCGACGCGACCATCATCCGCAGCGGCAAGACCGGCGAGAACCTGTTCTACGAGACGCAGTCGGTGACCCTCGGCGGCGGTCAGACCGTGGACGTGATCCTCGACCTCGAGACGCACGCCATCCCCGCCGGGGTCTACCCGCTCTACTCCACCAACCTGAACCACCTGAGCAACGGCGGCCAGGACTTCGGCGGCATGATGACCGAGGTCGAGGTGGCTGCCGTGTGCCCGTGACGGAGGGCCAGCCATGACACGGAAAGCACCGCGACTCGACGTCCTGGCGCTGGCGACGCTCCTCGGGCTGGCCTCCGGCCTGGCCGAGGCGAAGATCGACGGCGTCACCGGGACCCACTTCGACCTCGAGGCCCGCGCCGACGCCCACATCCTCGGCAGCGACGGCAACAACCTGCTGATCTGGGGCTACTCGGTCGAGGGCACCGAGACCCAGTACCCCGGCCCGACCCTGATCGTCAACCAGGGCGAACGGGTCAACGTCTTCCTCACCAACCGGCTGCCGGTCGCGACCTCGATCGTGTTCCCCGGCCAGCGCGGCGTCACCCCCGCCGGCGGCGACCAGGACGGCCTCATGACGCGCGAGGCGGCGCCCGGCTCGACCGTCAGCTACAGCTTCGTCGCCGAGCAGCCGGGCACGTACATGTACCACAGCGGCACCCGCCCCGAGCTGCAGGTCGAGATGGGCCTGGTCGGCGCCATCATCGTCCGGCCGGTGGGCTACGACGTCGACACCAACCGCATCGCCTACAACCACCCGGACACCGCCTACGACTGGGAGTACCTGTTCTTCCACACCGAGATGGACCACCGGGTGCACGAGATGGTCGAGTTCGGCCAGCTGGCGCTGGTCGACAACACCGCCTGGTTCCCGTACTACTGGTTCTTCAACGGCCGCAACGGGCCGGACACCATGGGCGCGTCCTTCTCCCAGGACCTGCCCCACCAGCCGTACAACTGCATCGCCCAGACCCGCCCCGGCGAGCGGGTGCTGATCCGGGTGGTCGGCGCCGGCCGCGACTTCCACCCCTTCCACCACCACGGCAACTCCGGCACCCTGATCGCCCGCGACGGCCGCCTGGTGGCCCGCAACCCGGCCACCGGCCCGGACGTGGCGACCACCCAGTTCACCATCCCGGTGATGGCCGGCGCCACCTACGACTGCCTGTGGAAGCCGTGGACGGGTTACGGCATGGGCTTCGACATCTACCCGGAGACCCCGGCCAACGGCCCCACCCTGGCGTGGGAGGACCCGCGCTACGAGGGGATCGAGCTGCCGGTGCTGCTGCCCGACCCCAACGACCTGACCTTCGGCGCCTTCTTCAGCGGCAGCCCGTTCCTCGGCGCCATGGGCTCCCTGCCGCCCGGCACCCCGGGCTACAACGTCAACGGCGGGCTGGTCTTCATGTGGCACTCTCACTCGGAGAAGGAGCTCACCACCAACGACATCTTCCCGGGCGGGATGCTGACCATGATGATCGTCGAGCCGCCCGGCGTGCCGATCGAGCCGTGACGAGCGAGGAGGGAAAGATGCTCAAGAAAGCGAGTTCCCGTTCCCTGCTGCCCCTGCTCGCGGTCGCGCTGCTCGTCGCGGCGGGCCAGGCAGGAGCAGTGACCGTCAACCTGTGCGCGGGCCCGGTCGCCAAGACCATGCCCGACGCCACCGTGGTGCCGATGTGGGGCTTCGCGCTCGACACCGGCGGCGTCTGCGCCGCCCAGGTGCCCGGGCCCACCCTGGCCGTGCCGGTCGGGGACACCACGGTCGACATCTTCCTGCGCAACACCCTGACCGTCCCGGTGTCGATCATGATCCCGGGCCAGGTCCAGGCGACCACCGCGGTCCGGATCCCCGAGGGCGACCCGAGCTACCCGTCCCCCGCGGGGACCGGCGGCCGCATCCGCTCCTTCACCGCCGAGACGGCGCCCGGGACCACCCAGCTCTACAGCTGGACCGGCTTCCGCCCCGGCACCTACCTCTACAAGAGCGGCACCCACCAGCAGGTGCAGGTGCCGATGGGTCTCTACGGCGCCATCACCCAGGACTTCGCGGCCGGCCCCCCGGCTCAAGCCTACGACGGGGTGACCTACGACAACCAGGTCGTGGTCGTCTACAGCGCCGTCGACCCGGTCCTGAACGCAGCGGTCGTCACCCCGGGCGCCTACGGCGCGGGCGGGACCGTGATGACCAGCACCCTCGACAGCAGCCCGCGCTACTTCCTGGTCAACGGCCAGCCCTTCTCGACCGCGGCGCCGATCCAGTACCCGGCCGGTCCGGTGGGTCTGACCACGCTGCTGCGACTCGTCAACGCCTCGACCGCGACCATGGTGCCGACCTTCTACGGCGAGGACGTGAGGGTGGTGGCCGAGCACGGCCACGCCTACCCGTTCCCCCTCACCCAGCACTCGGTCGACCTGGCGGCCGGCATGACCCGCGACGCCCTGTTCACCCCGACCCGGGGAGGGCTCTACCCGGTCGTCGACCGCACCCTGCACCTGACCAACGCGGCCGCCCCGGACGGTGGCTGGATCTTCAAGCTGGCCGTGGCGGGCGACCCCAACCGGCCGGTGGCGACGACCGACGCCTACGCCACCACCGAGGACGTCGCGTCCTTCTCCTCGCCGGTGAGCGTGCTCGCCAACGACGTCGCCGGCCTGGGCGGCCCGATCACCGCCGCCACCCTGGTGCAGGACGTCCTCCACGGCACCCTCGCCCTCCTCGCCGACGGCACCTTCACCTACACCCCGGACGCCGACTACTCCGGCGCCGACTTCTTCCTCTACACCGCCCGTGACGGGGTCCCCAACGCCTCGGAGCCGGTGGCGGCGGTGATCCGCATCGACCCGGTCAACGACCCGCCGGTGGCGGTCGCCGACGACCTGACCACGGCCGAGGACCTGCCCCTGGTCCTGCCCGCGCCGGGCGTGCTCGGCAACGACGTCGACGTCGACGGGGACGCCCTCAGCGCGCTGCTGGTCAGCCTGCCCGCCAATGGCAGTGTCAGCCTGCTGGCGAGCGGTGCCCTCACCTACACCCCGAACCCCAACTGGTCCGGCGTCGACGGTTTCCAGTACGAGGCCCGCGACGCCGTCGCGAGCGGCGGTGTCGCCACCGTCACCGTCGCCGTCGCCCCGGTCAACGACGTGCCCCTGGCGGTGACCGACGTCCTGCCGGTCGCCCTCCTCGACACCCCGCTGGTGGTGGCCGCGCCGGGCGTGTTGGTCAACGACTCCGACCCGCTCGACACGCCGCCCGGGCCCCTCACGGCGGTGCTGGTCGACGCCCCGTTCCGCGGCGGCGTCGTCCTCAACCCGGACGGGTCGCTCACCTACACCCCGGACCAGGGCTTCGTCGGCGTCGACTGGTTCCGCTACAAGGTCTCGGACGGCGAGCTCAACAGCCTGGCGGTCAAGGCCTACGTCCTCGTCAGCCCGGTCTTCTACAACGGCTTCGAGAACGGCGACTTCGGCGACTGGACCGTGGTCACGCCCTGACCGGCGACGGTGAAACGGAGGAACCCATGCCACGCGTGAAAGTGCTCACCCTCGCGCTGCTCGCCGGTCTCCTGCCGGTCGTGGCGCTGGCCCAGACCACCACGGCCCCCGGCATCGACGTCGAGGTGTACAACCCCCTCACCGGCAGCAACTCGTTCTGCGTCGCGCCCGGGGGGTCGTTCACCGCCAACGTGCTCGTGCGGCCGGGAACCGCGGCCTCGACCTGCACCCTGGCCTGCAGCCCGCCGGCGGCGGCCGGGGGGACGGCCAACCTGGCCACCGCTGCGGTCGACCTCCTCTTCGACCCCGCCGTGCTCGGCTTCGTGACGGCAGCCAACAACCAGGCGACGGCCGCGGTCGACGGCCTGCTGCAGACCCAGAACCTCGCCCAGGGGCGGTTGGGCTGGGCCCTGGGCGGCGACTGGACCCCCGACGCCACCGTCGGCGGCACCCTGGCCAGCCCCTGCGCCATGGGCAAGCTGACTGCCGCCGGCTTCGTCTTCAGCGCCACCTTCACCGGTCTGGTGCCCGGGACCACGACCCTGACCCTGGCCCAGCAGCCCGGCTTCGAGCTGTCCTTCGGCGACGTGTGCGGCGGCTCGTTCGAGCCGGCCAGCGGCGTGGACGAGGTCCGTGGCGCCTCGGTCCTGGTCGACGCCGCGTGCGCGTCCATCATCTTCGCGGACGGCTTCAACACCGGCACGACCGGCGCCTGGAGCGTGGTCGCGCCGTGAGCGAACCCGAGTCGGTCGCGGGTCGGGCCGCCCCCCGTGGGGCGCGCCCGGCCCGCGGCCGGTCCTTCCTGCGACCCCGCGCCGCCTCTGGAGGAACGATGGCCCAGTCTGAACGCGAGCAGCCTGCACGGGGCCGCGCCCGGCGCGGCGTGGTCCTCGCCTGCCTGG
>CAYTJW010000070.1:0-13034 GCA_964438135.1 uncultured Thermoanaerobaculia bacterium | reverse complement strand
GGCGCCCAGGTCGCGCCGAGGAGCCGTTCCAGGCCCTCGCGCAGGCGTGCCGCGGAGAGCGGGGCGGCGATGCCGGCGCGGGCGCGCACCTCCCCCGACCCCGGGTCGAGCAGGAACAGCGCGCCATCCTCCGCGTAGCCGGGCAGGGCGACGCCGAGCTGCCGGTAGAGCGCGGCAGCCTGCCCCCAGCGCTGCCGCATGTCGGTCAGGGTGCTGTGCGGCGGCATGACGAAGGCGGTCCGGTCGAGGAGCTGGTGGGCGAGGATGAAGTCCATCTCCCAGCGCGTGCCGGGGGTGCCGAGGGGGACGACGACGAGCAGCGCGGCGCGGGTCGCCAGCAGGTCGAGGTCCCCCTGCCAGGTGGCGTCCGCGGTCGGGATCCGGCCGGCGCCGATGGCCTCGCCCGGGCGACCCAGGGCGACCATGGGCGCGACCGGCTCGACCGCCTGGGCCAGCAGCAGCTCGAGGTCGCTCTCGCGCTCCTCCGGGGCCGGCCGGTAGAGCGGGCCGACCGCCAGCTCCCGGCTCACCCACACCTGGTTGGTGACCAGGAACGGGCGCAGGTAGAGGCTGTAGGGCGGCGCCTCGCGGCCCCGGCGGAGGGCGTCCATGACCCGCGCCGCGGCCTGGTCGCGCAGCCGCTGGTGGCGCCGCCGCTCGGCGATGAGCAGGGCCTGACCCACCACCCCCATGACCATCATGGGGACGAAGAACGCGGCCACCGCGGTGACCGGCCCGCCCAGCCCCAGGCCGACCGTGACGGCGACGGCGACGACGGGCAGGATGGCGGCGAGCCGCAGCGCGAGCCGCGGCGCCGGGCCGACGGCGAAGCTGTCAGTGCTCATGGCCCCTGGAGGCTACCACGACCCGGCCGCCCGGCGCGAGCGACGGGCACCAGTGCTACCATCGGTCGGTGCACCCGGCAGGTGTCTCTCGGTCGAGCCGGCCGCCGACCTCGTGCTGCGGGGCCGCGCCCTCCGGGCGTCTCCCCTGGGCCTGCGCGCTGGCGCTCGCCGCGGCCTGCGCCTGGCCGCACGCCCGGTCGGCGGCGCAGGGCCTCGACCCGTCCATCCCCCTGCCCCACCTCCACTTCGAGACCTGGTCGACAGACCAGGGCCTGCCCCAGAACTCGGTCAACAGCGTCCTCCAGACCAGCGACGGGTACCTCTGGGTCGGCACCTTCGAGGGCCTGGCGCGGTTCGACGGGGTGCGGTTCCGGGTCTTCGACGTGACCAGCACGCCGCAGCTCCTCGCCAGCGCGGTGTCGCGGATGCGCGAGGACAGCCGCGGCCGGCTGTGGGTCGCGTTCCGCTCCGGCGGGGGCCTCGCCCGCTTCGTCCACGGCCGCCTGGAGCGGGTCTGGAGCACGGCCGACGGCCTGCTTTCCGACACCGTCTGGGACGTGGTCGAGGACCGCAGCGGCACGGTCTGGGTGGCGACCCAGGACGGCCTCAACCGCGTCGACGGCGACACCGTCGGCGCGGCGCCGGTCGGGCACCCGCTGCTGCGCGACGAGATCTCGGCCCTGCTCGTCGACCGTCGCGGGGTGCTCTGGATCGGCTCCCGCAACGAGGGGCTCGGCCGGCTCGAGGCCGGCAGGCTCGAGGTCCTCACCACCGCGGACGGGCTCGGGTCGACGCGGGTCTACGCGCTCGACGAGGACCGCGACGGGGCGCTGTGGGTCGCCGACGGCCGGGAGGTCCACCGTCTGGCGGACGGCCGCCTCACCCTCGCCCGCACCACCGCCGACCTCGGCGGCGAGTACGTGCGCGCGATCCACGTCGACCGCCGCGGCGCCGTGTGGCTCGGCACCTACGGCGGCACCGGCCGCCTGATGCGCCTCAGCGGCGGCGCCTGGCAGTCCTTCTCCAGCCGGGACGGCCTCGGCAACACCTTCCTCCGCTGCGTGGCGGAGGACCGCGAGGGCAGCGTCTGGTTCGGCTCCAACGGCGGCCTCCACCGCCTCCGGGACAGCAAGTTCAAGACCCTCACCACCCGCGACGGCCTGCGGGCGAGCTACGCCCGGGTGGTCATCGAGGACGGCCGCGGCAGGATCTGGGTCGGGACCGACGGCGGCGGGGTCAACGCCTACGCCGACGGCTCCTTCTCGGCCATCACCGCCGCCGAGGGCCTGCTCGGCGACTCGGTGCGGGCGCTCGCGGTCGGCGCCGACGACGAGCTCTGGGTCGGCGTCTACGGCCGCGGCGTCAACCGGGTCCAGGGGGGCGTTGTCCGGCAGGCGATCACCCTCGCCGACGGCCTGCCGTCGCTGCTCATCCGCGCCCTCCACGTCGACGCGGCCGGGGACCTCTGGGTCGGCACCGAGGGTGGCCTGGCGCGCGTGTCCGAAGGCCGGCTGGCGCTGCTCGGCGCCGCCGACGGGATCCTGAGCGACGACGTGTTCGTCGTCCAGAGCGACGGTCGGGGCACCGTCTGGGTCGGCACCGGCGGCGGCCTGTACGCCTACCGCGACGAGCGCTTCACCGCCTACCCGGCCGCAGGCGGGTCGCCCGGCAACGCCATCTACGCCCTCCACCTCGACCGCGACCGGACGACGCTCTGGATCGGCAGCGAGGGCGGGCTGGGCAGCTACCGGGAGGACCGCGGCTTCGCCTCGTTCGGCCGCCACGAGGGCATGCTGCGCCACGCCATCTTCCAGGTCCTGGAGGACGACTCCGGCCGGTTGTGGCTGAGCTCCAACAACGGCGTGCTCAGCGTCGCCAAGGCCGACCTGGAACGGGCGGCCGCCGGCCGCGGCGGCCCGCTCTCCGTCGCCCGCTACGGCAAGGCCGACGGCATGCGCTCGGCGCAGTGCAACGGCACCAGCCAGCCGGCCGGCTGGCGGTCGTCGGACGGGCAGCTGTGGTTCCCGACCGCCGACGGCGTCGCCGTCATCGCCCCGGACCGGATCCCCCTCAACGCGGTGCCGCCGCCGGTGCTGGTCGAGGACTTCGTCGTCGACGGCCGCAGCCTGCCGCTGGCGCCGGGCGCCACCGTGACCGTGCCCCCGGGGGCGGAGAAGTTCGAGATCCACTACGCCGGGCTGAGCTTCGTCGCGCCGCAGCAGGTCCGCTTCCAGTACCGGCTGGAGGGGATGGACGACAGCTGGGTCGACCCGGGGACGCGCCGCACCGCCTACTACACCAACCTGGCGCCCGGGCAGCACGCGTTCCGGGTCCGGGCCGCCAACAACGACGGGGTGTGGAGCACGGCGGACGCGGTCCTGCGATTCGAGGTCGAGCCCTACCTCTACCAGAGGAGGTGGTTCGCGGCCACGATCGGGGTGCTGCTGCTCGGCGGGCTGGTCGGCGGTGTCCGGGCGCGCTCGACCCAGCTCCTCCGTCGCGCGCGGGAGCTCGAGCGGCTGGTCGACGAGCGCACCACCGAGCTCTCCGCCTACACCCGGGAGCTGGAGACGCTGGACGAGATCGTCGCCACCATCAACCGCGAGCCGGACCTCGACCACGTCATGATGGCGGTGCTCGAGCAGGGCGCGGTGCTGCTGCCCGCGGCCAGCACCGGGGCCTTCCTGGCCAGCGACGGGGCGGGCGGGGGCTTCTCGGTGCGGGCGAGCCGCGGCTGGGGGCCGGAGCGCCTCCCCGGCCTCAGGGTCCCGGCCAGCGTGGCCGTGCGCGTCCTCGCCG
Source organism: uncultured Thermoanaerobaculia bacterium (assembly GCA_964438135.1). Classification (GTDB taxonomy): domain Bacteria; phylum Acidobacteriota; class Thermoanaerobaculia; order Thermoanaerobaculales; family Sulfomarinibacteraceae; genus CAYTJW01. The sequence continues at coordinate 9,390 of CAYTJW010000070.1, read as the reverse complement.
ACGAGGCCGAGGCCCTGGCCGACGGGGTCTGCCTCGTCCGCGACCCGGGCGACCAACCCGGCGCTGGCCCCCTCCGCCCCCTCCTGGCCGCCGACACCGTGCTGGCGCTGTCCCTGCCCCTCGCCGGCGAGGTCATGGGCTTCCTCGTCTTCGACGTCGGCTGCGACCGCAGCGCCCTGCGGTCGACCGACCTGCTCCGCCTCGGCCGCTACCGCCAGCACGCCATCACCGCCCTCGCCCGCGCCCGGGCCCTGCGCGAGCTCGAGGCCGCCAACGACGAGCTGCAGCGGCTGGCGACGGTCGACGCCCTGACCGGGGTCGCCAACCGCCGCCACTTCGACGCCGCCCTCGAGCTCGAGTGGAGCCGCGCCCGCCGGGGCGCGACCGAGGTGTCGCTGCTGATGGTCGACGTCGATCACTTCAAGCGCTTCAACGACGCCTACGGCCACCAGCAGGGCGACGAGTGCCTGGCCGCGGTGGCCGGCGCGCTGCAGGGGGTCGTGTCGCGGGCGATCGACGTCGTCGCCCGCTACGGCGGGGAGGAGTTCGCGGTCATCCTCCCGGCGACCAACGCGGCCGGCGCCCTGAGCCTCGCCGACCGCGTCCGTCGTGCGGTCGAGGGGCTCGCCATCGCCCACGAGCGCTCCGACGTCGCCGCCGTCGTGACGATCAGCGTCGGCGTCGCCACCGTGCGGCCCAACGGCAGCGGCACCCCGGCCGACCTGGTCGCCGCCGCCGACGCCGCCCTCTACCGCGCCAAGCGCGAGGGCCGCAACCGGATCGCGACGGCGTGAGAGCCGGCGCTCGCGGGCCGGCGGGTGTCGGCGCCGACAACCGACCTCGGCCGGCAACCCCGACTCGGTGGCAGGGCAGACCGGTGGGCCGGCCCGGAGGAACCCGCCAGGGTCTCCCGGTCGCGGTGCGACCGCCCGACCCCCGCCGGCCTCGTGGCAACCTCGCCACCCCATGGCCGCCGCCGCTCCCAGGAAGCCGTCCGACGATGACGGTGACTCGCGCCGCTTGGTCACTTCGCCTCGACACGTCGGAGTCGCCCGACCTGGCACACGTGGGTCGAGGACCGGCTCGCGGCGGCGCCCGAGAAGGCGCGCCAGGTGATGCCCACCGACCCGTCCGTCGGCCACCCCATCGCTCCCGGCCCCGCTCCCGGCAGGAGGCCCCGGGCGCTGCTCGATTCTCTGCCCGGCGCCTTGCGGGTGGCGGGGCACTACGGGACGACGCTGCTCCAGCCGCCGCCGAGGCCGTCCTCGAAGCCGTCGCAGAAGAAGGCGCGCGGCGCCAGCAGGTCGAAGTAGGGGGCGTGCTCGGCGGCGCCGTCGAAGTAGAGCATCCCGTGCGTCGCCACGCAGGTGGAGCCGAGCCACTCGACGTAGGTGTCCTCCCCGGAGACGTGGTCGTAGGTGTTGTACCAGACGGGCGTCGACCAGGCGCCAGCGGTCCACCCGGCGCGGGTGACGTAGTAGACGTCGTCGACGTCGCCGGTCTCGGAGCTGAACACCGCCACCCTGCCGACCCCCGAGCGCACCGAGATGTCGGGGGAGAACCCGCTGACCTCCGTGCCGGTGGGCCAGTAGGCGTCGTCGCGGAGCCAGGTCCCGACACCGGCGTCGTTGCTGGAAAACGTGCAGACCCCGTACGTGCCCGGCTCGGTCTCGCACTCGAAGGCGCAGTAGACGTGATCTGCGAACGCGGACAGGGCGGTGCGCGGGTGGGCTCCGGTGAACGGGGTGGTGGGCTCCGCGTTCCAGCCGCTGCCGGTGCTGCGCCACAGGTGGACGACGCCGTCGGTCCCGAAGTACGAGATCCAGCGACGATACTCACTTGCGGAGTACGGGTTCCACGCCACGTCCAGGCCCTCAGACGCGTCGCTGACAGCCGGCGAGACGTCGGCGAACGACGTGCCCGAGAGGGTGGCCCACCAGAAGTGGACGCTGTCGGTCGCGTCGACCAGGTAGGCCATGTAGATGCGGTCGTTGTTGTCGGGCGCGTTGCCGAGGACGACCAGCTCGGTGATCGCGTTCGGCGAGACGTCGCCCACCAGCACGTAGTCGTACACGAGGTCTTCGCTGCCGTCCGCCACGTGGAAGCGCCGGAACCGGGAGGTCGCGTAGTCGTCGCCCGTCGCGCTGTAGCCTACCCAGGCCCAGTCGCCGCAGACCGCCATGTCGGCAATCGCGGACCACACGCCGGACCAGTAGGCGGTCTCGCCCCAGGAGGCGCCACCGTCCGTGGAGATGTTCATCGACCACCCGACGTCCCAGACGATCATCGCGAACAGGTGCCCGGTGGCGGCGTCGAAACCCAGGGCGGCGTCGACGCCGTTGGCGCGGGCGCCGATGCGCACGTCGGGGTAGTACCTCTTCTGCGGGGCGACGATGGGCTCCCTCCAGGCGACCATCACGGCGACCGTCGCGCCCGAGCCCTCGAGCCGGTCGAGCGCGGCGAGGGCCTCGGCGTGTCGGCCGGCGTTCCAAAGCTCCTCCACGAGGTCGACCTCGTCGAGGCAGGCGAGGCCGGGTCGGAGGTACACCTCCAGGCTGATGCGGGCGTTGCTCCTGAGGTCGGCGTCGAGGCCGGAGAGCATGGCGGTGGCCGAGGAAGGGGTCGACGAGGCAGCGAGGGCCCTCGCCTCCCAGAAGGGGCTCGCGCTCGACCGCGAGCGGTGGCCAGCCACGGCCGGCGTGGCGCGCGCCGGCTCGACCGCGCTCGCCTGACACGGCACGAGACCCCCGGCCGGCCCAGGCGGCGCGCCAGCTCCACCGTCGACGCTGCCGGCATCTCTGCCCGCTCCCGCAATCGCAACCGCGGCCAGGAGCCACGGGCACAGCGCGGCGCCCACAACCGCGTGAGGCCCCCTCGCACCCCGGTCTCGCCGCTCACCGCTGGGCAGAGGCGTGCCACGATCCTCGACGACAGGGGTCAGGTCCTGGTCACCTCTCGACATGGTCCGCCTCCCGGCGTCGCGGTTCTCCAGCCCCAGCATACCCGCCCGCGGCTGCAGGTGCGACACCTCAGCGACTTCCCCGCGGCGGCGCGGCACCATGGCCACCGCCAGCGACGACGCGGTCGAGGCGACGGGCCGAGCGGTCAGCTCCGCCCGAGGCCGCCGCCCCACGACGGCCGTCACGGTGATGGGCTCTCCCCGCATTCTGCGCTGTGGAGTGTGGACAGCATGTCGAAGCGTGACCAGCGGCGCCCGTGGCGCCAGAACGCGGAGGATCTCATGACCAGGACGACCAACCCCAGGCTCGGCTCGGCGGCGCTCGCCCTGTGCGCGCTGCTGCTCGCCGCCGCGCCGGCCCGCGCGGACCTCTACATCGTCAGGACCACGACCGACGTGAACCACGGCTCGTGCGGCGCCGACTGCTCCCTGCGCGACGCGATCATCGCCGCCAACGCCCACACCGGCTACGACTACGTCACGGTCCCGGCCGGCACCTACATCCTGACCATCTCGGGAAGCAACGAGGACGCGTGCGCTGACGGTGACCTGGACATCACCGACGGCGTCTTCGTCACCGGGGCGGGGCCGTCCACCACCGTCGTCACCGCCCTCGGGCTGGGCGAGCGGGTGGTGGACGTCCAGGCGCCGGCCGGGCACCTCGTCAGCATCCATGGGCTCACCGTCACCAGCGGCAGCTCGGCGGGCGATGGCGGGGGGATAGCCAACACCTCCGCCGACGTGGTGGTCAGCAACGTGGTGATCGCCGGGAACAGCGCTCCGCACGGGGCCGGAATCAGCGCCTCTGGCGGCAACCTGACCGTGCAGGACGCTCGGTCGTGCGCGTGAACTTCGCCGGCAGCAGTCACAATGGAGGTGGCATCTACCACGGGGGCGTCAGTGGCGTCGTCACCGTGACCGACTCGACGATCTCCGGCAACTGGGCGTCCTCGGGTGGCGGCATCTACTCCACAGTTCCCCTCCAGGTCACGGGCTCGACCATCGCCAACAACTCGGCGAACCTCGGCGGCGGCGCCTTCGTCGGCCAGGGCGCGAACGGCTCCGAGATCGTCAACAGCACGCTCCACGGCAACTCCTCGACCCATGGCGGAGGGCTGTACGTCACGAACGGTGCGGACGTGTCGCTGCACAGCGTGACCTTTGCCGACAACGACGCCTTGGAGGGCCCTGGGATCTGCTCGTTCGGGCACTTCACCCTGACCAACACCCTCCTCGCCGATGGCTGCGAGCGGATGAGCGGGAGCTCCACCTCGAACGGCGGCAACCTGGAGAGCCCGAACGACACCTGCGGCATGACGCCGGGGATCGACCGCGTCAACGTCGCCGACCCGCTGCTCAACGGCCTGGTCAACGCCGGCGGCAGCACCGCGACCATGGTGCCGCGCGAAGGGAGCCCGGCCCTCGGCGGCGGCAACGACAGCTACTGCCTGAACGAGGACCAGCGCGGCTTGCCGCGCAGCGGCAACCTGTGCGAGACCGGCGCGGTCGAGCGGCAGGCCGACGACCTCCTCTCTGGGGACGGCTTCGAGTCGCACGACGCCGGGTACTGGTCCGCCTCGAACCCGTGACGGGCGGGCGTCGTGAGGGGTTTTGGCGGAGCGTTGCGCTGTGTGGGGTGAGGGCTCATGAGGAGGAGGATGCCATGACGACCACCAGGAAATCGTTCGGACCGGCCGCGCTCGCGCTCGGCCTGCTGCTGCTCGCCGCCGCCGCCCCGGTCGGCGCGGACCTCTACATCGTCAGGAAGACCGCCGACACGAACGACGGCGTCTGCGACGCGGACTGCTCGCTGCGCGAGGCGATCGTGGCCGCCAACGCCAACCCCGGCATCGACTACGTCACGGTCCCGGCCGGCACCTACGAGCTGACGATTCCGGGGTTCGAGGAGGACCTCTGCGCGACCGGCGACCTCGACGTCACCGAAGGGGCTTTCATCTCGGGGGCGGGGCCCGGGGAGACCGTGGTCGACGCCTCCTGGCTGGACAACGCCGGGGCGCGGGACCGGGCGATCCACTCCATCGCGCCGGGCGGGCAGGTCGTGCTCTACGGCCTGACCCTCACCGGGGGCTTCCCCGCGGGCAGCGGGGGAGGGGCGTTGAACGGGGCGGGGCACCTCGTCCTCTCCAACGTCGTGGTGCGCGACAACCGTGCCGAGATCTACGGCGGCGGAGTCGCCTCCGAAGGACACGCGCTCACGGTCAAGGACGGCTCGGTGATCGCCGACAACCTGAGCTTCAACGGCGGCGGGATCATCGGCACCGACGTCACCGTCACCGACTCCACCGTGTCGGGCAACCAGGCCAACTCCGGCGCGGGAATCTACGTCAGCAGCGGCGGCGCCCTGACGGTCAGCGGCTCGACCCTCGCCTACAACCGGGTCTTGGAGCTGAGCGGCGGGGCGGTCTTCGCCAGCCTCGCCCAGGTCGAGCTCATCAACACCACCGTGGTCGGCAACTTCGCGTACAACGGCGCCGGGTTCTTTGCCGAAAACGGGAGCCTGACGCTCGACGGCGTCACCTTCAGCGGCAACGGCAGCGCGTCGTCTACGACCGTCGCGGTCACCTCGGGCGACGTCAGCTTCACCAACACCCTGATCTCAGGTTGGTGCAGCGTCTACGTCAGCACGTCGGCGAGCAACGGCGGCAACCTGGAGAGCCCGGGCAACACCTGCACGCTGACCCACGCCAGCGACCAGGTCAACGTCGCCGACCCGATGCTCGGGCCGCTCGCCCCGTACGGGGGGCCGACCCGCACCCTGCTGCCGCTCGCCGGCAGCCCGGCCATCGGCGGCGGGTCGAACACCGCCTGCCTGACCGTCGACCAGCGCGGCGAGCCGCGCGCAGACGGCGCCTGCGACACCGGCGCGGTCGAGCGCCAGGTCGCGGACCAGGACCCACTCTTCGTCGACGGCTTCGAGTCGGGCGACGTCGCGGCGTGGTCTACCTCGAGCCCGTGACCGGGGCCAGCGCCCGCGCCTCGACCGCGGCGGCCTCGGCCTCGCGGCCGTGAGCGCGCAGGAACGCGGCGTAGGCGTCCGCGCCGGAGGACAGGGCGGGGTGGCCCGGGCCGAGGCCCGCCTGGAGGAGGTCCACCGCCCGCCTGAAGAGCCGCTCCGCCTCCTCGGGACGCCCCTCGGCGCTCTCGATGTCGGCCAGGCTGAGCAGCGGGTAGGCGACGTCGGGGTGGTCCGGCCCCGAGGCGGCCTCGAACGCGGCCAGGGCCCGCTCGAAGTACCGCCTGGCCTCGGCCGGGCGGGCCAGGCTCACGCACACCCCGCCCAGGTTGAGCAGCGCCGCGCCGGTGTGGGCGTGCTCGGGCCCGAGCCGGCGCTCGAGGATCGCCAGGGAGCGCCGCAGCAACGGCTCGGCCCGGGCCGAGCGCCCCAGCTCGATGTGCAGGCGGGCGAGGTTGTTGAGGGCCAGGGCGGCGCCGACGCTGTCGCCGCCGATCGAGCGCTCCAAGATGGCGACCGCCCGCTCGAGCAGCGGCTCGGCCGCGCTCGGGTCTCCCCTGGCGACCAGCAGGTGGGCGAGGTTGTTGAGGGTCGTGGCCACCTCGGGGTGGTCCGGGCCGAGCACCCGCTCGCGCGCCGCCAGCACCCGACGGAGCAGCGCCTCGGCCTCCTCGAGGCGGGCCTGGGCCTTGAGCGTCGCGGCCAGGTTGAGGACGGTGGCGAGGAGGTCGGGGTGGTCGGGGCCCATGACCTGCTCCTGGAGGGCGAGGGCCTGCCGGTAGCGGGCCTCCGCCTCGGCCCAGCGGCCCCGCCGCGCGAGCACGATGCCGAGGTTGTTGGCGACCCGGGCGAGCCCGCGCCGGTCCGGCGGGTCGCCCCCGGCGAGGATCCCGTGCGCCCGCTCGAGCAGAGCCTGGGCGCGGTCGAGGTCGCCGAGGTCGCAGGTCGCCACCCCCTGCCCCGCGAGCGCCTCGACCACCGCCGGCTGGTCCGGCCCGAACGAGCGCTCCTGGATCGCCACGGCGCGCTCGAACAGGGCGCGGGCCTCCGCGTACGCGCCCTGGACCAGGCGCAGCTGGCCCATGTGGGTCAGGCTCTCGGCCACCTCCGGATGGTCCGGCCCGAGCTGCCCCTGCCGGGTCGCGAGCGCGCTCGCGAGCAGCGCTTCGGCCTCGGGCAGCAGCCCCAGCTTGAGGTGGACGACGCCGAGGGTGTCCTGCAGGCGGGCCCGGATGAGCGGCTGGCCGGCGAGACGGTCGCCGGTGCGGAGGCGCCCTTCGGCCAGCAGGTCGAGCACGGTGACGGTCCGACCCTGGGCGCGCGCCGGCTCGGCCGCCGCGAACAGCTCGACCAGGAAGTCGGCGACCTCCCCCGCCGCCCCCGCCTCGCGGTTGGCGCGCTCGGCCTCCCGCTGCGCCCTCGAGGCCTCGAGCCGGGCCCGGCGCGCGGACACTGCCGTCGCCGCCAGCCCGACCACGGTGGCGAGCGCCACCAGGCCGGCGGCGACCAGGCCCACCCAGTACCGGCGCATGGCCTTGCTCGCGCGGTAGCGCAGAGTGTCGGGCCCGGCCGCGACCGGGCGTCCCTGCAGGTACCGCTCGAGGTCCGCTGCCAGGTCGGCCGCAGACTGGTAGCGGTCGGCCGGGTCCCTCGCCAGCGCCTTGAGGACGACCCGGTCGAGGTCGCCCCGCAGCCGCCGGACGAGGGCGGCGACGGTGGTCGACCGGGCGCCGGCGACCTCCTCCGCACCCTCGCCGAGCTGCTCGAGACAGCGCGAAGGCGGCGCGAGGCCCGCGCCGTCCTGCGCGCCGGGCGCCGGCGAGTCGGTCGGGAGGGCCCCGACCAGGAGCCGGTACAGGACCAGGCCGAGGGCGTAGACGTCGCTGCGCGTGTCCACGGCGCCGCCGCTGCTCGCCTCCGGGCTGAGGTAGGCGGGGGTGCCGAAGACCGCCCGGGCAGTGCCCTCCTGCCCGCGCTCGGCGGAGTCGTCGACGGCCTGGGCGACGCCGAAGTCGATGATCTTGGGGGTCGCGGTCGCCCCGTCCACCGCGACCAGGATGTTCGAGGGCTTCAGGTCGCGGTGGATGACCCCCTTCTGGTGGGCGTGACGGACCCCGTCGCACACCGCCTGGAAGAGCCGCAGGCGGGGCTCGACCCCGAGCCGGCGGCGGTCGCAGTGGCTGGTGACGGGCTCGCCCGCCACCAGCTCCATGGCCACGTACGGCGTGCCGTCCTCGCTCGCCCCGGCGTCGTAGACCTGGGCGATGTTGGGGTGGCTCATCCGCGCCAGGGTCTGGCGCTCCTGCTCGAAGCGCCGCAGGGCGTCGCGGCGGAGCGGTCCGGCGCCGATGACCTTGAGCGCGACCCGGCGCTGAATCGGCTCGGACTGCTCGGCCAGGTAGACCACCCCCATCCCCCCCTCGCCGAGCACGCCCACCACCCGGTACGGCCCGATCCGCTCGGGCCGGACCTCAGCCGACGCCGGCCCGCCTCCCCACCGGCCGGCCGACACCTGCTCGACCGGCGGGCGCTCGAGGAACTCCCCCAGGAGCGGTTCCCTGGCGAGCAGGTCGTCGAGCTCCGCGCGCAGCCCGACGTCCGCGCCGCAGCTCCGGTCGAGGAACGAGGGGCGCTCCCCGGGCTCGAGCGCGAGGGCCGCGACCAGGAGCTGGTTGGCGCGGCGGTCGCGCTCAACGCTCACTGGAGGGGCCCCGGGCGAGCCGCCCGTGGAGCCAGAGCCGGGCCGCGCGCCAGTCGCGCTCGACGGTGGCGGTCGACACCGCCAGCAGTGCGGCGGTCTCCTCGGTGGTCATGCCGCCGAAGTAGCGCAGCTCGACCACCCGGCCCTGCCGCGGGTTGACCTCGGCGAGGCGGTCGAGGGCCTCGTGCAGCGCCAGCACGTCGACGTCCGCCGCCGCGACATCCGGCGACGCCGCCTCGAGCGGCTCGCGCTTGGCCGGGTCGGGCCGCTTCTCCGCCCGCGTTCGCCGCGCGTGGTCGACCAGGATCCGGCGCATGGCCTGCGCCGCCACCGCGAAGAAGTGGGCGCGGTCGTGAATCGAGGCGTGGCGGCGGCCGGTGAGCCGGAAGTACGCCTCGTGCACGAGCTCGGTGGGCTGCATGGTGTGGCCGGCCCGCTCGCGCCGCATGAAGGCGTCGGCCAGGGCCCGCAGCTGCTCGTAGACCAGGGGGAACAGCTCCTCGAACGCATTGACCCGGCCCGAGCTCCACAGCTCGAGCAGCCGGGTCACCTCGTGCGGGGCGGCGGGCCCGACCGCCTCCTGCCGCGGTCCCTCGCTGTCGTCGGCCACGGGGTCAGTGTACTCCAGAGGCGGGTCACCCCTGCGTGGCCCCGCACGTGCCGAGGGTCGAGGCACCAGGCCGCCCGAGTCGCGGCAGCCCGGCGCCACCGCCAGGGGCCAGCACGCGACTCCCCCGCCGGGCCCGCTCCCCTCTC
>CAYTJW010000069.1:0-13096 GCA_964438135.1 uncultured Thermoanaerobaculia bacterium | reverse complement strand
GCTCGCGCCGCCACCCCGGCGGCCGCCCGGGGGCTTGACTCGGCCCCCGGCTGGGGCTAGGTTGGTGAGCAGGGTGAAATATCAAGCGAGTTAACGATGTTTCTTCCCCACCCCACCCAGAGCCGCCCGACGGTCCAGCCGGCCCCTCCCGTCGACGCCGGCGTCTTCCGCCTCCTGCGCTGCAGCCACATCCTGAGCTCGGCCCTGCGCGAGCTGCTCGAGGAGCGCTTCCTGCGCCAGGTCGGCGGCCACCCGCTGAGCCGGAGCCAGTTCTGCTTCCTGAAGCTGATCGCGCTCAACCCGGACCTGCAGGTGGGCGAGGTGGCGCGTCGCCTCGGCATCAGCCCGGCCGCCACCAGCAAGGCGGTCGACCGGCTCGAGGAGCTGGGGCTGCTCCACCGCGGGGCGCTGCCGGGCGACCGCCGGGCGACCCTGCTGTCCGCCAGCGACGACGGCCGGGCCCTGGTCCGGGACTACGAGCGGCGCAAGGCCGAGACGGTCGCGCCGGTGGTCGCCGAGCTCGGCCGGGAGGAGCTCGACCGCCTCTGCGACCTGCTCGAGCGGGTCAGTCAGGGCCTGCTCCGGGACGAGGGGGCGCCGCCCGACACGTGCCTGCGCTGCGCCGGCTACCCCGCCGACGACTGTGCTCTCGCGCGCAGCGCCACCCAGTGTGGTTTCAGGCCGCGCGGCCCGGGCGCGCGCGGTGCGGGTCGAGAAGCCGCGGCCGGGTCCCCGGGGGGTCGCGCCAAGCTCGAGTGAGGGAGGCTGGAGATGAGGTACTGGCGAAAACCGCTCGACTTCGAGTCCGTCAGGATCCCGCACGGCGAGGTGGTGATCATCGCCGACCGCTGCAAGGGCTGCGGCTTCTGCGTCGAGTACTGCCCCAAGGGCGTGCTGCGGATGTCCGCGGGCTTCAACCGCAAGGGCTACCACCCGCCCGAGGTCGTCAAGGCTGGTGAGTGCGTCAACTGCAACCTGTGCGAGATGATCTGCCCGGACTTCGCGATCTACACCGTGGCGACCGAGCCGGTGCCGGCCTTCGGCGCGGCCGAGGCGGCGGGCGGCGAGCGGAAGGAGGTGGGGCGTTGAAAGCAGACCCGCGGGGCGTGTTGACAGGGGTCCACTACCTCGACGGCGACTTCGCCTGCGGCGAGGGGGCCATGGCCGCCGGCTGCCGGTTCGTCGCCGGCTACCCCATCACCCCGTCGACCGAGGTGGTGGAGCGGATCGGCCGGCGCTTCCCCTTCATGGGCGGCACCTTCATCCAGATGGAGGACGAGCTCGCCAGCATGGCCGCGGTCGTCGGCGCCTCCTGGACCGGCACCAAGTCGCTGACCGTCACCAGCGGCCCGGGCTTCTCGCTGATGATGGAGAACATCGGCCTCGGGGCGATGATGGAGACGCCGTGCGTGGTCGTGAACGTCCAGCGCGGCGGGCCGTCCACCGGCTTGCCGACCATGGTCGGCCAGGCCGACATGATGCAGGCCCGCTGGGGCTCCCACGGCGACTACCAGCTGATCGCGCTCTGCCCGCAGTCGCCGCAGGAGGCCTTCGACCTCATGGTCGAGGCGTTCAACCTGTCCGAGACCTACCGCGTCCCGGTCATGTTCATGATGGACGAGTGCGTCGGCCACATGACCGAGAAGGTGGTGATCCCGCCCGCCGACCAGATCGAGGTCACGCCGCGCAGGCTGTCCGCCAGGCCCCCCAACGAGTACTGGCCGTACCAGGTCGACGGCCAGCAGGTGCCGGAGATGGTCCGGGCCGGCGACGGCTACCGCTTCCACACCACCGGCCTGACCCACGACTACCGCGGCTACCCGGTGATGAGCGCCGAGTGCCAGGACGCCAGCGTCCGCCGGCTGGTGGACAAGGTCAAGCTCAACGCCGACCGCATCGCTCACTGCGACGAGGAGGCCATCGACGGGGCGGAGGTGGTCGTGGTCGCCTACGGCATCACCGCCCGCGTCGCCCGCATGGGCATCGAGCTGGCCCGCCGGGAGGGCGTCAAGGTCGGCTTCCTGCGGCTGGTGGTGGTGTGGCCGTTTCCCGAGCGGCGCATCCGCGAGCTGGCCGGGCGGGTCAAGGGCTTCGTGGTGCCGGAGATCAACCTCGGCCAGGTGGTGCTGGAGGTCGAGCGCTGCGCCGCCGGCCGGGCGCCGGCGGTCTGCGTTCCCCACGCCGGCGGCGGCGTGCACGACCCCACCGCGATCTGCGAGGCGATTGTGAGGGCAGCGCGATGAGCACACCAGTGGAGCGATCCCAGACGACCCCGGCCGAGCACCCGGTTGCACCCTTCCTGCGCATGGACCGCATCCCCCACATCTGGTGCCCGACCTGCGGCATCGGCACGGTCATGAAGTGCTACGCCGCCGCCCTCGAGCAGTCCGGCCTCGACCTCGACAAGATGGCGATCGTGTCCGGCATCGGCTGCACCGGGCGCGTCGCCGGCTACATGCGGCTCGACGCCTTCCACTCGACCCACGGCCGGGCGATCCCGTTCGCGACCGGCCTCAAGCTGGGCCGCCCGGAGCTGGTGGTGACGGTGTTCTCCGGCGACGGCGACCTGGTCGGGATCGGCGGCAACCACTTCATCCACGCCGCCCGCCGCAACATGGACCTGCTGGTGATCCTGGTCAACAACTTCATCTACGGCATGACCGGGGGCCAGAACGCGCCCACCACGCCGGTCACCGCCAAGTCCTCGACCATGCCGTTCGGCAACTTCGAGCGACCCTTCAACATCCCCCACCTGGCGGCGAGCTGCGGCGCGAGCTACGTCGCCCGCTACACCTGTCTCGACACCCGCCGCATGACCAGGGCCTTCACCGAGGGGCTCAAGCGCAAGGGCCTCCGCCTGGTCGAGGTGATCGCGCCGTGCTCGACCCTCTACGCCCGCCTCAACCGCCTCGGCTCGGGCCTGGACCTGCTCCGCTACTACCACGACAACGCCGAGATCCGGCACGGGGCGGACACCCGCGAGGCGGCGATCGACTTCCAGGGCAGCATCGTCTGCGGCACCTTCGTCGACCAGGAGCGGCCGACCTTCCTCGAGGCGATGCACGACCACTACCGCCGCACCCTGGGCGACCGCTTCGTGCCGATGGCGCCGGAGGGAGGGTGGACCCATGAGTAGGACCGAGATCCGCATCACCGGCTTCGGCGGCCAGGGGGTGGTCCTGTCGGGCTACATCATCGGCCGCGCCTGCGCGGTCAACGCCGGCCTCCACGCGACCATGATCCAGAGCTTCGGCCCCGAGGCCCGCGGCTCGGCCTGCAGCGCCACGGTCGCGGTGTGCGACACCGAGGTGCTGTACCCCTACATCCAGCGCCCGGACGTGTTCGTGGTCATGTCGGCCGAGGGCTACGACAAGTACGGCGCGGAGCTCAAGGACGGCGGGACCCTGATCTACGAGCGGGACCTGGTCCACCCGCGGCCCAAGGAAGGCCAGCCGTCCTTCGGCTGCCCGTCGACCCGGCTGGCCGAGACGCTCGGTCGCGCCATCGTCCAGAACATCGTCATGCTCGGCTTCTTCGCCGCGGTGACCCGGATCGTGCCCCGCGAGGCGATGCGCGACGCGGTCAAGGACTCGGTCCCGGCCGGCACCGAGGACCTCAACCTGCGCGCCTTCGACGCGGGCTGGGACTACTTCGAGCGGGAGTGCGGCGCTGCCGGCGTCGCCCCGGGAGCGAGCGACGTCGAGGCCGCGGCCGCGGCCTCCGCGGGAGGCTAGCATGGAGGTCGCAGCACGGTCCGGCGAGCCGGCGGCGAAGCCGAGGCGGGCCCTGGTGGTCGGCGGGGGCATCGCCGGCATCCAGGCCGCCCTCGACCTCGCCAACGCGCGCATCGGCGTCACCCTGGTCGAGAGGTCGCCGTCGCTCGGCGGCAGGATGGCCCAGCTCGACAAGACCTTCCCGACCATGGACTGCGCCATTTGAATCCTCGGGCCGAAGGCCATGGATGCCGGTCGGCATCCCGGAATCGAGGTCGTCACCAACGCCGAGGTCTCCCGCTGCGAAGGCGAGCCGGGGTCGTTCACGGTCCGCATCCGCAAGCACCCCCGCTACGTGCGCGAGGACCGTTGCGTCGCCTGCGGGCTGTGCGTCGACACCTGCCCGCAGGTCGGGGGCAATGACTTCGACCAGGGGCTGAAGGCCCGCAAGGCGATCTACCGCCCGTTCCCGCAGTCGGTGCCGGCGGCCTACGTCGTCGAGCCCGAGTCCTGTCTCAACCTGCGCGACCTCCCGGCCGACGAGCGCGCTGCCGGCCGGAGGCCGAGCCTGCTGGTGTGCGGGCACTGCATGGAGTCCTGCGACGTCGACGCCATCGACTTCGACATGGTGCCGGAGGAGATCGAGCGCGAGGTGGGCTCGATCGTGGTCGCGGTCGGCTTCCAGGAGTTCGACGCCCGAGCCCTCGGCAACTACGGCTACGGCCGGTTCCCCAACGTCGTCACCAGCCTCGAGCTGGAGCGGATGCTGAACCCCTCCGGCGTGACCCGAGGCCACGTCGTCCGCCCGTCCGACTCCGAGACCCCGCGCCGGATCGTGTTCGTGCAGTGCGTCGGCGCCCGCGGCGAGGGGGGGCGGCCGTACTGCAGCCGCTTCTGCTGCATGAACGCGGTCAAGGACTCGATGCTGATGCGGCAGCACGACCCGGGCATCGAGGACATCACCATCCTCTACACCGACCTGCGCGCCTTCGGCAAGGGCTTCGACGACTTCGTCCGGCGGTCGCAGGACGGGCACAGCGCGACCTATGTCCGCGGCCGGCCGGCCAAGATCGGCCAGGCCCCGGACGGTTCCCTCGAGGTCTTCGTCGAGGACACCCTGGCCCACCAGCAGCGCCGCCTGGCCGCCGACCTGGTGGTCCTGTCCGTGGCGGCGGCCCCCAACGACGGCGCCGTGCGGCTCGCCGAGACCCTCGGCATCGCCACCGACCAGTACGGCTTCATCGCCCGGCGCGACCCGGCCATCTCGGCGGTCGAGACGAGCCGCGAAGGGGTGTTCGTCGCCGGCAGCGCGGTCGGGCCGCAGGTGATCCCGGACTGCGTGGCCCAGGCCTCGGCCGCGGCGGCCCGCGCCCAGCTCTTCCTGGTCGGCCAGCGGGTGGAGGAGGAGGCGCAGCGACCGGAGCCCATGGACCTGTCCGGGGAGCCCCGGGTCGGGGTCATGGTCTGCCACTGCGGGGTCAACATCGCCGGGGTCCTCGACGTCGAGGAGCTGGCCGAGCAGGCCGCCGCCATCCCGGGCGTGGTGGCCGCCTGCAGCGACCTCTTCTCCTGCTCCTCGACCGGACAGGAGGCGCTGGTCGAGATGATCCGCGAGCACCGCCTCAACCGGGTGGTGGTGGCCGCCTGCACCCCGCGCACCCACGAGCCGGTGTTCCGCGAGACCCTGGCGCGGATCGGCTTCAACCCCTACCTGCTCGAGCTGGTCAACATCCGCGACCAGTGCTCGTGGGTCCACAGCCGGTCCCGGCTCGCGGCGCAGGACAAGGCCCGCGCCCTGATCCGGATGGGGGTGGCGCGGGCCCGCCACCTCGAGCCGCTGCTCGCCGGGGCGGCGCCCATGACCCGGGCCGCCCTGGTCGTCGGCGGCGGCATCGCCGGCATCCAGGCGGCGACCGACCTCGCCGAGCAGGGCTTCCCGGTCACGCTGGTCGAGAAGGACAGCCGCCTCGGCGGGCGGCTGGCGTACCCCCACCTCCACCTCCTCTACCCGAACCTGCGGCCGGCGGCCGAGGTCCTGGAGGAGAAGGTCGAGCGCCTGTCGCGGAGCGGCGCCCGGGTCCTGCTGTCGACCGAGGTGAAGAGCATCTCCGGTTTCGTCGGCAGCTTCGAGGTCGTGCTCGAGGGGGCGACCAGCGAGACCATCGGCTGCGGCGCGATCGTGCTCGCCTTCGGCGCCGACCTCCACCGACCGGACGGCGAGCACGGCTACGGCGCGCTGCCCAACGTCGTCACCAGCGAGGAGCTGGAGCGCGCCTTCGCGACCGGGTCCGACCTCGGCTTCGGCGGCCCCAGGCCCGCCAGCGCCTCGTTCATCCTCTGCGTCGGCTCGCGCGAGGAGCAGGGCTTCACCGGCTGCTCGCGCTACTGCTGCCCGACGGCGATCAAGCAGGCGGTCGAGCTCCACCGGCGCGGCGTCGACACCACCGTCTTCTACCGCGACATCCGCACCGTTTCCACCGGCGCCGAGGAGATGTACCGCCAGGCCCGCGGCATGGGCGTGCTGTTCGTCCGCATCCCGCCGGGCGAGCGGCCGGAGGTGGTCGGCACGCGGCGGGCCGAGGCCGTGCGCTGCTTCGACCAGCTCCTCGGCCGACGCCTCGAGGTCCCCACCGACCTGGTCGTCCTCAGCGTCGGCATGCGGCCGCGCCAGCCGGAGACCTCGCACTTCCACGACCTGCTCAAGGCCAGCCTCGGCCTGGACGGCTTCTTCCTCGAGCGCCACCCCGAGCTGGCCCCGGTCGAGACCGCGGTCGAGGGGGTGCTGCTGGCCGGGACCGTGCAGGGCCCGAAGGACATCGTCGACACCGTCGCCCAGGCCTCGGCCGCGGCGGCCAAGGCGGCGATCTTCCTGGCTCACGACCAGGTCCGGCTCGACCCGGCGGTGGCGGTGGTCGACGAGGAGCGCTGCCGGGGCTGCGGGCAGTGCGCCGAGATCTGCGAGTTCCAGGCGCCGGGCCTGGTCGAGGTCGCCCCCGGCGTCTACGCCGCCCGCGTCAACCCGTCGCTGTGCAAGGGCTGCGGCACGTGCGCCTCCTGGTGCCCGTCCGGGGCGATCACCGCCCGCCACTTCACCGAGCGCCAGATCCACGCGCAGATCGACGCGTTCTTCGCCGAGGAGGCGCTGCCATGAGCACCCCGGCCGCTCCGCCCTGGAACCCCCGCATCCTGGTCTTCGCCTGCAACTGGTGCTCGTACGCCGGCGCCGACACGGCCGGCGTGTCGCGCATCGAGCACCAGCCCCACTTCCGCATGATCCGGGTGATGTGCTCGGGCCGGGTCGAGCCGGCCTGGGTCCTGAAGGCGTTCGAGAAGGGGGCGGACGGGGTGCTGGTGTCGGGCTGCCACTTCGGGGACTGCCACTACATCTTCGGCAACCACCGCGCGGTCGAGCAGTTCGACAAGACGATGCGGGTCGTGCGCCTGCTCGGCCTCGAGCCGGGGCGGCTGCGCCTGGAGTGGATCAGCGCCGCCGAGGGGGTCCGCTTCGCCAAGGTCATCGACGAGTTCACCGAGCAGGTGCGGGCCCTCGGGCCGAGCCCGCTCGGGAAGAGCGATCAGCTCTCAGCGCTCAGCGATCAGCTCCACCACCCGCCCTCCCCTCAAGCGGCAGGGGCGGGGGAGCTGACGGCTGAGAGCTGACGGCCGAAGGCTAGGGGGGATCGGGGGAGCCATGGACCAGTTGACCCGAGCCGTGAAGCAGACCAACGCCTGGGCGTGCTACGACTGCGGCAAGTGCACCGCCACCTGCCCGGTCGCCCGGGCCGGAGGCTCCTTGAGCCCGCGCCGGCAGGTCCTCGGTGCCAACTCCGGCCGGCCGGCGGCGGCCGGGGCCGACGGCGGCCTGGCGGCCTGCCTGACCTGCGCCCAGTGCGACGAGCGTTGCCCGGCCGAGGTCCGCTACACCGACCTCGTGCTCGAGCTGCGACAGATCGAGGGGGCGGCCGCGGCCGCGCCGGAGTGCCCGCACGGCGGCGCGCTGCAGTCGATGATGCGGATGCTGGCGAGGGGGACCACCCGGCAGGACCGCCTGACCTGGCTGACGCCGGACCTCAAGGTCGCCGAGCGGACCGGGTCGGTCTTCCTGTGGACCGGCTGCACCCCGTACTACGACGCCTTCTTCCCCGAGCACAAGCTCGCCACCCTGAACGGCACCCGGGCCGCGGTCAAGGTCTTGAACGCGCTCGGCATCGAGCCAGTGGTGTCGGCCGAGGAGCGCTGCTGCGGCCACGACCTGCTGTGGAACGGCGACCGGGCGAGCTTCGAGGCCCTGGCCCGGCACAACCTGGAGCTGGTCTCGTCGAGCGGGGCCGAGCTCCTGGTCACGCCGTGCGCCGAGTGCCTGCGCACCTGGGTCAAGGACTACCCGAGGCTGGCCAGGGTCAAGCTGCCGCGCCCCGTGCACCTGACCGAGCTGGTGGCGGAGCGGCTCGGGGAGCTGCCGCTCGCCGGCGACGGCAACCGCCGGGTGACCTTCCAGGACCCGTGCCGGCTCGGCCGCCACCTCGGCATCTACCAGGCGCCGCGCACGGTGCTCGAGGCGCTGCCGGGGGTCGAGCTGACCGAGATGCGGCGCTCCGGCAGTCGGGCCCTGTGCTGCGCCGGCGGCACCTGGTCGAGCTGCGACCGCTACGCCAAGAAGATCCAGGTCGACCGCCTGCGGGAGGCCCGCGCGACCGGGGCCGAGGTCCTGGTCACCGCCTGCCCGAAGTGCCAGATCCACTTCTCCTGCGCCATGAAGGACCCCAAGCTTGGGGACGAGATCTCAATCGAGCTGCGCGACGTTGCCGAGCTGGTCGCCGCCGCGCTCGGCTCGGAAGGGAAGGGCCGCGATGGTCACTGATACCAGGGACACCGGGCTGAGGATCGGGGTGTTCGTCTGCGACTGCGGGCTGAACATCGCCGGCGCGGTCGACTGCGCCGCGGTGTCGGCCCACGCCGAGACGCTCCCCGACGTGGTCTGCGTGGTCCGCAACAAGTACACCTGCGCCGACCCGGGCCAGAACGAGATCCGGAACGCCATCCGGCTGCACCGGCTCAACCGGGTGGTGGTCGCGTCGTGCACCCCGCGCCAGCACGAGCCCACCTTCCGCCAGTGCGTCCACGAGGCGGGCCTGAACCCCTACCTGATGGAGATGGCCAACCTGCGCGAGCACTGCTCGTGGGTCCACCCCGGGGACCGCGCCGGCGCCACCCGCAAGGCCATCGACCTGGTGGCGAGCGCGGTGGGGCGGGCCCGGTTCCTCCAGCCGCAGGAGGAGATGTCGGTCCAGGTGACGCGGCGGGCGCTGGTGATCGGCGGCGGCGTGGCCGGCATCGAGGCCGCCATCGAGCTGGCCGACGCCGGCCACCAGGTGACCCTGGTCGAGAAGGAGGCCTCGATCGGCGGCATCATGGCCCAGCTCGACAAGACCTACCCGACCATGGACTGCTCGATATGAATCCTCGGGCCCAAGGCCATTGATGCCGGTCGGCATCCACGCATCGAGCTCCTGACCTTCGCCGAGGTGGAGGACGTCTCCGGGTACGTCGGCAACTTCACCGTCACCATCCGCAAGAAGGCGCGCTACGTCGACCCGAAGCTGTGCAACGCCTGCGGCGAGTGCGCCAAGGTCTGCCCGGTGGCGCGGCCGGACGAGTACCAGATGGGGCTCTCCACCCGCCGGGCGATCTACATCCCCTTCCCCCAGGCGGTGCCCTGCTCCTACATCCTCAACATGGACGACTGCCTCGGCAACAACCCCATCGCCTGCGGCAAGTGCGCCGACGTGTGCGAGAAGAAGGCGATCGACTACGACGACCGCGACGAGCTGGTCACCCGCGAGGTGGGCGCGGTCGTCGTCGCCATCGGCCTCGAGCCCTACGACCCGACCGAGCTCGACGAGTACGGCTACACCCGCTTCGACAACGTCATCACGTCGATGGAGTTCGAGCGCCTGATCTGCGCCGGCGGGCCGACCGCCGGCCACTTCGTGCGCCCCTCCGACCACCGCCGGCCGCTCCGGATCGGCTTCATCCAGTGCGTCGGCTCGCGCAACCCCAAGGTCGGTCGCCCCTACTGCTCGAACATCTGCTGCATGAACACGGTCAAGGACACGCTGCTCCTGGCCGACCACTACCCGGACACCCAGAACTTCGTCTTCTACCAGGACATCCGCGCCTTCGGCAAGTCGTTCGAGGAGATGTTCCAGCGCTCCAAGGAGGCCGGGACCCGGTACATCCGCGGCCTCCCCGGCGACATCGAGGAGGACCCGGTCAGCCGCAACCTGGTGGTCACGGTCGAGAACACCACCGCCGGGCGCCTGGAGCGGTTCGAGCTCGACATGGTGGTGCTGTCGATCGGGGTGGTGCCGCCGAGGGACATGGGCAAGCTGTCCAAGCTGCTGACCCTGTCCAAGACCTCGGACGGCTTCTTCATGGAGACCCACCCCAAGCTCAAGCCGGTCGACGCCCCCACCAAGGGGGTCTTCTTCGCCGGCTTCTGCGAGTCGCCCAAGGACATCAAGGACTCGGTCTGCCAGGCCGGGGCCGCGGCCTCGCGCGCCGGGGCGCTGCTCAACGCCGGCCGGGTCAAGATCGAGGCCATCACCTCGGTGATCGACGAGGCGCTGTGCTCGAAGTGCGGCCTCTGCGCCGCGGTCTGCCCGTACGGCGCCATCGTCTGGCAGAAGGGCGAGGTGGCCCGGGTGATCGAGGCCGCCTGCGCCGGCTGCGGCTCCTGCGGCGCCACCTGCGCCTTCGGCGCGATCAGCATGCGCCACTTCACCGACGAGCAGATGATGGCGCAGATCCGCGCCATCCTCGCCGACAACCCGCAGGACAAGGTGTTCGGGTTCGCCTGCAACTGGTGCTCCTACGCCGGCGGCGACATGGCCGGCATCGCCCGCATCCAGTACCCGGCCTCCAACCGCATGGTGCGGACCATGTGCTCGGCCCGCGTCTCCGAGGAGATGGTGCTGGAGGCGTTCCGCTGCGGCGCCCCGGTGGTCCTCGTCTCCGGCTGCCACTACGCCGACTGCCACTACATCAACGCCAACCGGCAGACGGTCAAGCGGGTGCAGCGGCTGTGGGACAAGCTGGAGAGGGCGGGGGTGCGGCCGGAGCGGCTGCAGCTGGAGTGGATCTCGGCCGCCGAGGGGCAGAAGTTCGCGAAGGTGATGTTCCGCATGGAGGAGCTGCGCAAGACCGTGACCCTGGAGGAGATCGAGCACGCCCGGACGGCCTTGAAGCCGAAGCCGAGGCGGAAGGGCAAGGAGCAGGAGGCGGCGGCCGCCGCCGGTTAGGATGGGCTTTCAGCTTTCAGCTCTCAGCGATCAGCCCTCAGCTCCCCCGCCCCACCCCCGAGCTCGGGGCGGGCGGGGGAAGCTGACAGCTGGCGGCTGACAGCTGACAGCTGGCAGCTGGGAGGTGGACGGGTAATGGCGAGCGTCGAGACCTTTCGCTGCATGGCCTGCGGCCACGAGTACGAGGAGAAGGTGGAGGCGGACGAGGACAAGGAGCGGAGCTGCCCGCAGTGCCGCTCGAACTCGATCCGGCACCTGAAGAGGAAGGGCAAGGCAGAGTGAGCTGTCAGCTGTCAGCGATCAGCCTTCAGCTCCCCCACCCCTCCCCCCGAGCTCCGGGTGGGCGGGCGAAGCTGAGAGCTGACCGCTGAGAGCTGATCGCTGACAGCTGGGAGGTGGCATGGCGACTGACACCGAGGATCTCGTCCGCGTCGACTTCGCCTTCCGGCGCGAGCTGGCCGCCAAGGTCGAGGGCAACCTGGCGAGCTTCTGCTACCAGTGCGGGGCCTGCGTCGGCGACTGCCCCTCGACCCGCTACGGCTCGGGCTTCAACCCGCGCGAGATCATGCTCAAGGTCCTGTACGGCCTGGGCTCCGAGCTGCTGCGCGAGGACTCGATCCTGTGGCAGTGCACCAACTGCTACAACTGCCACGAGCGCTGCCCGCAGCAGGTCAAGCCGGTCGAGGTGATCATCTCGCTCAAGAACATGCTGGCCGACCGCGGCTTGGTCCCGGACACGGTGGACAAGGTCATCCACACCTTCGAGACCTGCGGGCGGACGGTGCCCGACAGCCCGGTGGTCGACAAGATGCGGGCCAGGTTCGGCCTGCCGCCGATGCCGCCGGTGCCGATGGACGAGGTCCGGGCCCTGCTCGAGCCCGACCCGGGCGACGGGGGTGGCCCGTGAAGCGGCTCGCGTTCTTCCCCGGCTGCCTGATCCCGGCCCGCTACCCGGCGATGGAGCTCGCGATCCGGAAGACCCTGCCCCGGCTCGGCGTCGAGCCGGTCGACCTGCCCGGCGCCTCCTGCTGCCCGGACCCGATCTACTTCAAGTCCAAGGACAAGGTCGCCTGGCTGGCGGTCGCCGCCCGCAACCTGTGCCTGGCCGAGGACCTCGGCCTCGACATCTTCACCAACTGCTCCGGCTGCACCGCCACCCTGTCCGAGACCCACCACCTGCTCGAGGACCCGGAGCTCCGCGCCCGAGTCAACCGGCGGCTGGCCCGGATCGGCAAGGAGTACCGGGGCACGATCCGGGTCCGCCACATCGCCACCGTGGTCCGCGACGAGGTCGGCTACGACGCGGTCAGGGACTCGGTGACGCGCCCCCTCGCCGGGCTCAAGGTGGCCATCCACTACGGCTGCCACCTGCTCAAGCCGAGCGCGATCATGCAAGTCGACAACCCCGACAACCCGGACGTGATGGAGCGGCTGGTCGAGGCGCTCGGCGCCACCCCGGTGCGCCACCGCAACTGGTACCTGTGCTGCGGCAAGGCCTGCCAGGGCGAGGAGGTCCCGTCGCACATGATGCACGACCTGCTGGTCACCGTGCACGACGAGCAGGCCGACATCCTGGGGATGATCTGCCCCACCTGCCACGGCCAGTTCGACCACGGCCAGGCCAAGGTCGGCAAGGACTTCGGGGTCGACTTCCACACCCCGCCGGTGTACTACTTCCAGCTCCTCGCCTTCGCCCAGGGGATGCCGTACGACGACCTCGGCTTCGAGCGCCAGCGCTTCAAGCCCGAGGCGCTGCGCAGGTTCGAGACGGCGTGAGCCCTCGGCTCCCCCACCGCCGGGCGTGGTCGGCGCGGTCGTCGCCATGAACGGCTGCGACGAGGTGGGCCTGGACGACTGCGCCCGCGAGCTGCTGGCCGCCACCCCGGCCCTCGCCTCGGCTCGCCTGGTGGGGGTCGAGGCGCTCGCCGCCTGGGGGTCGGGCCGACGCTTCTGCCGGCTCCGCCTGGACGGGGCGCCGGTGGCCAGCGTGGTTCTCGCCGTGCCGCCGGGGGGCGGCCTCGCCCCGGCCGTTGGCCGCGAATAATCCAAGAGCCAGCAACGTAAACAAACTTTTTTTCATCA
>CAYTJW010000068.1:0-13272 GCA_964438135.1 uncultured Thermoanaerobaculia bacterium | reverse complement strand
GGCGCGAGCCGCACGACCTGGCCCGGGGCCGGCAGGCGGGCGAGGATGGCGGCGCGCTGCGCCGCCCAGTCGGGCTCGCCCGCGACAAGGTCGGCGCGACGGCGGCCGAGCAGATCGGCCGTGCCCGCGACCTCCCGCCGGCAGGCGAGGCAGCTCTCGAGGTGGGCGGCGACCTCGGGCTCGAGCTCGAGCCCGGCCACCGCCGCCGCCAGCTCGCGGTCGTCGAGGTGTCGGTTCATCGCGCGTCCCCCAGCTCCTGACGCAGCCGGTGCACGGCCCGGTGCAGCTGCGTCTTGACCGTGCCGACGCTCACCGCGAGGGCGCCGGCGATCTCCTCCAGCTCCAGCTCGGCGTAGAAGCGCAGGCGCACGACCTGGCGCTGCTGCGGCGACAACCGCTCCTCGCCGGCCGCGAGAAGCCGCACCGCCTGCCGCTCCATCGCCCGCCGCTCCGGGTCGGCGGCGGGGTCGGGCAGCCGCGCCAGCAGCTCCTCGCCGTCCTCGGGCTCGACCGCCCGCAGCCCGTGGCGCTTGCGCTGGCGGAGGCGGTCGAGGCAGGTGTTGACGGCGATGCGGGTCAGCCAGGTGGTGAAGGCGGACCGGCGGTCGAACGAGGCCAGCCGGGAGTAGGCCTTGACGAAGCTGTCCTGGGCGGCGGCGTCGGCCTCGTCGTTGCCGACGTACTGCCGGCAGACCCGCCACACGCGCCGCTGGTGGCGGCCGACCAGCTCGCCGAAGGCGTCCCGCTCGCCGGCCGCGGCGGCCGCGACCAGGTCCTCGTCGGGCGGCCAGGAGTCGGATCGGAGGGGGGCCATGGCCTCGCTCTGCATCACGCCGGTTGGACGCGCGCGCGCCGCCCGGGTTGACGCTCGGCGCCAGTGTAGCGGAGGGCGGGCCCCCCGCGCGCCGTGCCACCTCCCCGCGCGGCCCGTCCTCCCCTGGACCTGGACCTGGACCTGGACCTGGACCTGGACCTCGGCCCCGGCCGCCCTCCGGCGCAAAGCTCCATCACGCCGACTTGACGCCGGGCTGCCGCGGTCCTGACCCGCGCTACCCGCCGGCCGCACCTCGTGACTCCATCCTACCGCCATGGCGGAGCGTCCGCGAACCGCGTGTTGCGACCACACCGCCGGGCCGGCCGGTGAGGACCGGCTAGTCGAGGTCGCGCTGCGCGCCGGCCTCGACCTGGTCGGCGCCACTCGCCTCGAGCTCCTCCACCGCGGCGACGACCACCTCTGTCGCCTCCTCGAGACGGTGCGGGCCTCGCGCGAGGAGGTGCTGGTCGAGATGTACCAGGTCCGCCCCGACCCGGTCGGGCGGGAGCTCCTCGCTGCCCTGGCGGGAGCGGCCCGGCGTGGGGTGGCAGTGAGGCTGCTGCTCGACCGCCTCGGCTCGGCCGGGGTCGCCTCCTGGCTGGCGCCGCTGCGAATGCGCGGGGTCGATGCCCGCTGGTACAACCCGCTGCGGCCGTGGCACTCGATCCTCGACCGCACCCACCGCAAGCTGGTGGTGGTGGACGGCGCCGTGGCAGCCCTCGGCGGCGTCAACCTGGCGGCCGAGTTCTCGGAGTGCACCGCGGGCGCGCGCGCCTGGCGCGACGTCTCGCTGTGGGCGGAGGGGCCGGTTGTCGGCGCTCTCCGCCGCCAGCTCGCGACCGCCTGGCGCACCCACGGCGGGGAGCCGCTGCCGGCGCGGGAGGAGGTCGGCCCGGCCGGGTTGCGCTGCGCCCTGGCCGGAGGCGCCGATGGGCGCCGCGGCCACGCCGCCGCCTACCGCGCCCTGGCCGCGGCCGCCACCACCGAGCTGCTGCTGGTCACCCCGTACTTCCTGCCCCCTCTCCGCCTGCAGCAGGACCTGCTGGTGGCGGTCCGGCGCGGCGTGCGGGTGGTGGTGGTGGTGCCGCGGCGGGTCGACCTGGCGTGGTTTCCCCACGCCAGCCGGGCGCTCTACGCCGGGTTGCTCCGCGGCGGGGTCGAGATCTGGGAGCGGGTCGACCGCATGGTGCACGCCAAGGTGGCGGTGGTGGACGGGCGCCTGGCGGCGGTGGGCTCGGTCAACCTCAACCGCCAGAGCCTCGAGTCGAACTCCGAGACCCTCGTCCTGGTCGACCATCCCCGCCTGGTTGCCGAGCTGCGCGACCTGGTCCTGGTCGAGTCGACCCGTTCGGCGGAGGCGATATGCCGGTGGCGCTGGCCGGCCCACCCCGACCGCCGGCGCTGGGCGGAGCTGGCCTCGACCGCGGCGACGCTGGTCTTCTGAGGGTCTTGCGGTGCGCCTCTGCCTGGTCACGGACGCCTGGCTGCCGCAGGTCAACGGCGTGACCACCACCCTCGACCACTGCCGGCGAGAGCTGGTCGACCGCGGCCACCAGGTGACGGTGATCTCGCCCGACCTCTTCCCCACCGTTCCCTGTCCCCGCTACCCGCAGATCCGGCTGGCCGTGGGGCCGGGGCGGCGGCTCGGGCGGATGCTGGCGGCGGAGCGCCCCCAGGCCATCCACGTCGCCACCGAGGGACCTCTCGGCCTCGCCGCCCGCACCTGGTGCCGGCGGCGGGGCCTGCCGTTCACCACCTCGCTCCACACCCGGTTTCCGGACTACCTCAGGACGTACGCGGGGGTGCCGACCGGCCTGACCTGGCGGCTGATGCGCTGGTTCCACGCCGCCGCGCGCTGGACCCTGGTCCCCACCGACAGCCTGCGCCGGGAGCTCATGGGGCGAGGCTTCGAAGGGGTGGTGACGTGGAGCCGGGGGGTGGACGCGGAGCTCTTCCGACCGGGCCTGGAGCCGGTCTACGACCTGCCGCGACCGGTGCTGCTCCACGTCGGCCGGGTGGCCGAGGAGAAGGGTCTGGGGGACTTCCTGCGCCTCGACCTGCCCGGCAGCCGGGTGGTGGTCGGCGACGGCCCGGCCCGGGCGCGGCTCGAGGCCGCCCACCCGGGGGTGAGCTGGCGCGGCTTCCGCTTCGGCCAGGACCTGGCCCGCCACTACGCCGACGCCGACCTGCTGGTGTTCCCGAGCCGCACCGACACCTTCGGCGTGGTCATGCTCGAGGCGCTGGCCAGCGGCGTGCCGGTCGCCGCCTTCCCGGTCCCGGGCCCGGCCGACGTGGTCGAGGACGGCGTCACCGGCGCCCTCGACCGCGACCTCGGCCGTGCCTGCCGCCGGGCCCTGGCCGTGGACCGAGCCGCCTGCCGGCGGCACGCCCTCGGTCGCACCTGGCGCCGCTGCGCCGACCTCCTCGAGGAGCGGCTGCAGGTGTTCGGCTGAGCTCGAAGCGGCAGCCGGTGCCGTGGCTGTCTCGGGCTCGGTCCCGGCCGCTACCCTCCGGCCTCCTGGCCGGCGAGGTCGGCCGCCCAGCCCTCCTCCCCGCTTGAGGCCGGCTCGGGCAGCGACCCGGCACCGACCGGGGCGACCCGGGTCAGGGGGCCGACGCGGTACCGCCGCCCGCGCCAGGTGACGTGCGGGTCGAACCACGGCAGCGGCCACAGGGCGGTGACGAGGAGCTGCCGCAGCGGCTCGAGCAGCAGGTAGGCGGGGAGGGGTCGGGTGACGCCGAGCCGCCACTCGGCGGCGGCGGCGACGGCGGCGGCGCTGCCGCAGACCGACAGGGCGAAGAGGGCGGTGGCCTTGCCGGGGCTCGCCAGCGCCGCGGCGAGGGACCACGAGACCGGGTTGGCCAGCAGCTCGGCGGCGTACGCGACCGGCGCCATCCGCCGGCGGATGCGCGCCCAGCGCAGGTGTCGCCCGGCCACCTGGCGCAGGCTGAGGGCACCGAGCACGTTGTCCACCGGCGGTGCCACCACGGCGGTGGCGAGGCCGAGACCGGCGATCCGCTCGCCGCACACCTGGTCCTCGGCCAGGTGCTGGCCGAGCAGCTCGAGGCCGCCGATGCGCTCGAGGTCGAAGCGCCGCAGCAGCATCGACTTGCCGACCGCGCAGACGCGGCGGGCGAGGGACGCCGCCGCCACGCCGCCCATGACGAAGCCGTTGAGCTGCAGCGCCTCGACCGCTGCCCAGGCGCCCCGCGGCGCGGTGCCGCGGATGGGGGAGGTGACCAGGCCGACGCCGGGCCGGTCGAGCGCGGCGACCATGGCACGGAGCAGGCCCGGGGCCACGGCCACGTTGCTGTCCGAGACCAGCAGCAGCTCGCCGCGGGCGGCCGGCAGCATGGCGACGAGGTTGTCGACCTTGGGGTTGGGGACGCGGCGGGCGGTGGCGACGGTGAAGGCGACCCGGACGGACGGGTGGCGGGCGGCGACCCGGCGCGCCACCGCGAGGGCCTGGTCGGTCGGGTCGTCGACCCCGACGACGACCGCGAGGTCCGGGTAGTCGAGGCGGAAGCAGGACTCGAGGTTGCCCTCGAGGTTCGGGTCGACGCCCTTGAGCGGTTTGAGCACGCTGACCCGCGGCCAGACCGGCGGCGGGGTGGCCGCCGCGGCGCCGAGGAGACGACGCTGGGCCAGGAGCAGGACGAGCTGGACGAGCAGGCCGATCAGGCTCAGGCCGACGAGGACGACGAGGAGCATGGTGACCATGCTCGCGACCAGAGGTGAAGCCGTGGTGAAGGCGGCGTGAACCTGCTCCGAACCGGCGCCCCTGCCGGCGGGCCCGGGAGGGGCCGCCCTTCCCCCGCGGGCCGGCTTGGGGCACACTGCGCCGTCATGGCGGGACCGAGGCCTCTGGTGGCGGCGGTGTCCATGGGCTACGGCCACCTGCGGGCCGGGGCGGCGGTGGCGGAGAGGTTGGGGGTGGACCTGGCCGAGGTCGACCGGGCGCCGTGGGTCGAGCCCTGGGAGGAGCGGCTGTGGCGCCGCTCCCGTCTCGCCTACGAGTGGATGTCGCGGCTGGCGACGGTGCCCGGGCGCCCGGCCGCGCCCCTGCTGGCGGCGATGACCCGGCTGCCGCCGGCCGGGGAAGGGGCGAGCGGCGGGCGCTGGGCCTGCCGCTCCCTCGACCGGCTGATTCGCCGCGGCCTCGGCGCGCGCCTCGCCGAGAGTCTCGGCGGTGACGGGCGGGCGCTGGTCAGCACCTTCTACGCCCCGGCCCTGGCCGTGGCGCGGCGGGGCCTGGCGCCGGTGGCATGCGTGGTCACCGACTCGGACCTGCACCGGGTGTGGGTGGCGGCCGAGCCGGACGCGAGGCGGGTGCTCTACCTGGCGCCCTCGGCGAGCGCGGCCCGGCGGCTCGTCGCCTACGGCGTCGCGCCCGGGCGGGTGGTGGAGACCGGCTTCCCGCTGCCGGACGGGCTGCTCGGCGGGGAGGACCTGGCGGTCCTGCGCCCGGACCTGCGCGAGCGGCTGGCGCGGCTCGACCCGACGGCGCGCTGGCTCCGCGCTCACCGCGCCGAGCTGCGCCAGCGGCTCGGCGGCGAGCCGGCGGCAGACCCCGATGGCAGCCTGCGCCTGACCTTCGCCGTCGGCGGTGCCGGCGCGCAGGCCACCGCCGCCCGAGACCTGCTCCGGTCCTGTCGTGACCTCCTGCGCGACGGACGCATCCGCCTCGCCCTGGTGGCCGGGACCCGTCCCGAGGTGGCCCGCCGGTTCGCCGGCTGGACCCGGGACGCGGGCCTCGGCGACGCCGTCGAGGTGGTGGCGGCACCGGACTTCCCGACCTACTGGGCCTGCTTCAACGACCTCCTGCGCCGCACCGACCTGCTCTGGACCAAGCCCTCGGAGCTGGTGTTCTACGCCGCCCTGGGGCTGGCCGTGGCTCTCGACCGACCGCTCGGGGACCACGAGGCCCACAACCGGCGCTGGCTGCTGGCCGAGGGTGCTGCCCTGGACGCACCGGCCCCGCGTCACGCCGCGCCGTGGCTCGAGCAGCGGCTGGCCGACGGCGGCCTGGCGGCGGCGGCCTGGCGGGGCTTCCTCTCCCTGCCCAGAGCAGGTCTCTACCGCGCCGTCGAGGTCCTGGCTCGCGAGGGGTTTACACCACCTTGACCAGGCTCTGACCCGGCCCTCCCGCGCTCTTCACCTGCGGCGCCGACCGTGGCGGCGTGCAGGTCACAGCCAACGCCGGCGACACCACTCGCGCCCGGCTCGCCGAGCTCGAGCTGGCCGTGGTCTGCCGGCTCGCCGAGCGGACCTGCCACCGGCTGGTGGTGGGCACCGCCCGCGCCGCCACCCGCCTCGGCGACTGGCCCCTGACGGCGCTCCTCGTCCTCCTCGTGGGCGTCCAGCACGGCCTTGCCCGGGCCCTCGCCTTCCTCGCCGCCACGGCCGTCGGCCTGCTCCTGCAGAAGGCGCTGAAGCGGCGATGGTGCCGCCTCCGACCCTGCCAGCGACCCGGCGGCCCGCCGCAGCGGGCACCGATCCCGGACCTCGGCAGCTTCCCCTCCGGCCACACCCTGCACGCCACCCTGAGCGCGGTTGCGGCGGCGGCGTTCCTGCCCGCGCTCGCGCCCCTCGTCGCCCTGGTCGCGCTGTTGGTGGCGGCGTCGCGGGTCATCCTCGGCGTTCACTACCCGAGCGACGTCGCCGCCGGCGCCGCCCTCGGCGGCCTGCTCGGCGCCGCCGTCGTCCAGCTGGCGTGACCTCCAGGTCCCGGCTCGGGTCCTTCCTCGACGGGGAGCTGGACCTGGCCCCGGAGGCGCGGGTCCTGGGCACCTCCCGGACTCAGGCCGCGGCCTCCCCCTGCGGCAGGGTCACCGTCGCCCTGGTCCCCACCCCCTCGCGGGAGTCGATGGCGAGGCTGCCGCCCATCTGCTGCGCCAGGTGCTTGACGATCGCCAGGCCGAGGCCGAGGCCGCCCCGGCCCGGCGTGCGGGCCCGGTCGCGGCGGTAGAAGCGCTGCGTCACCGCCCCCAGCTCCTCGGCCGGGATGCCCTCGCCGGAGTCGGCCACCTCGAGCGTCACCGCGCCCGCCGCCACCGACCCCCGCAGCGCCGCCCAGCCGCCGGGGCGGTTGTACTTGACGGCGTTGTCGAGCAGGTTGCCGAGCACCCGCTGCAGGGCGCGGCGGTCGCAGCGCAGCGTGATCCCCGCCGGGACCTCGAGGCGCAGCTGGACCTCCAGCGCGTCGGCCGCCGGGCGCAGGTCCGCCAGGACCTCGGCCGCCAGCGCCTGGAGGTCGACCGGCTCCGGCCGCAGCGCCACCTGGCCGGCCTCGATGGTGGCCAGCTCGTACAGCTCCTCGACCAGCCGGGTGATGCGCTCGACCTGGCGCACCATGACCTCCCCGAGCTGCGGCGAGACCTCGCCCTCGAGCGCCTCGACCGTGGTCCTGATCACGGCCAGCGGCGAGCGGAGCTCGTGCGACAGGTCCTGGACGAAGCGCTGGCGGAGCTCGGCCGAGCGCTGCAGCAGGCCGACCTCGGTCACCAGCAGGGCCGCGCCGCCGTGCACCGGCGCTGCCCGCAGCTCCCACAGGCCGCGGGGGTTCTCTACCAGCACCCGCCCGGCGGGCTGGCCGCTCGCCGCCCGCCGCGCCGCCTCGACCGCCTCCGGCTGGCGCAGCAGCTCCACCAGGGGCGTGCCGGGGCCAACCGCCTCGCGGCCGAGGAAGCTCAGGGCGCGGGGGTTGGCGAGGCGCACCCGGAGGTCCGGGCCGACCACCAGCAGCCCTTCGCCCAGGCTGAGGGCGACGTCGGCCAGCAGCTCGCTCGCGGCCGACTCGCGGTCGGCCAGGGCCGCGCGCTGCTCTTTCAGCTCGCGCAGCCGCCAGCGCCCCGGCTGCGGCGCGTCGACGCCGAGCTCGCAGAGCAGCTCCGCGAGCGGGCGGGCGGCGTCCCGCCACAGCCAGGCGGCCAGCACCGCCACCCCGACCGCCCACAGCGCGACCGCCGTCGCCACCGACCGGGCCCCTGCCGGGTGGCTCGCGACCACCACCAGGGCGAGCAGCGGCGAGGCCGCCGTGGCCACCACCAGCAGCAGCCGCGAGGCCCTCACGGGTAGCCCCGGAAGCGGTAGCCGGTGCCGATCACGGTCTCGATCACCTCCGGGCCCAGCTTGGCGCGCAGGGCACGGACGTGGACGTCGATGGTGCGGGTCTCGACGTCGGCCGACAGCCCCCACACCCGCTCCAGGATGCGCTCCCGCGGCACCACCCGCGGGCGGTTGACGAGCAGGTGCCAGAGCAGCTCGAGCTCGCGGCTGGTGAGGCGGACCGGGGCGCCGTCCAGGGTCACCTCCATCGGCCCGCGCCGGACCTGGAGGCGGCGGTCGCGGTACTCGTCGTCGGGCACGCCGACGTCGAGCGAGCGGCGGCGGAGGAGGGCGCGGATGCGGCTCGAGAGCTCGCGCAGCGAGAACGGCTTGGTGACGTAGTCGTCGGCGCCGAGGTCGAGGCCGAGGACCCGGTCCGACTCCTCGACCCGGGCGGTGAGCATGATGATGGGCAGGTCCCGCACCGGCTCCGCGTCGCGCACCTCGCGGCACAGGGCGAGGCCGTCGAGGTCGGGCAGGTTGAGGTCGAGCAGGACCAGGTCGGGGGGGGCTGAGAGGATGCCGTCGAGGCCGGCGCGGCCGGTCGCGAAGACCTCCACCTGGAAGCCCTGCCGCTCGAGGGCGAGCTTGAGCGACGCGGCCAGGTCGCGGTCGTCCTCGACCAAGGCGATGCGCTCGCGGGCCACGCCCACCCCCACCCTCAGGCGCCCGCCGCCGGCGGCCGCGGCGCGCGACCGGCCTCGCGCTGGTGGCTGATCGGCACCCCCTCGACCAGGTACACCACCTGCTCGCAGAGGTTGGTGGCCTGGTCGGCGATGCGCTCGGCGAAGCGGGCGACCAGGAGCAGGTCGATGGCGGTGGTGATGGTGGCCGGCCTCTCCATCATGAAGGTCAGCAGCTCGCGGAAGACCTGCAGGTAGAGCTGGTCGACCTCCTCGTCGCGGGGGATGATCTGCCGCGCCGTCTGCGCGTCGCGGGCGACGTAGGCGGCGATCGAGTCCGACACCATGGCCCGGGCCAGCGCCAGCATCCGCGGCAGGTCGACCAGCGGCTTGAGCAGCGGCTGCTGGTTGAGGTGGAGGGTGCGCTGGGCGATGTTGACCGCGTTGTCGCCCATCCGCTCGAGCTCAGGGCCGAGCTTGATCGCCACCACCACGAAGCGCAGGTCCGAGGCCATCGGCTGGTGGCGGGCGATGAACTCGGTGGTCAGGCGGTCGAGCTCGAGCTCGTGGCGGTCGATGGCCACGTCGAGGTCGACGACCGACTGGGCGAGCCCCGAGTCGCGCTCGACCAGAGCGCGGGAGGCGTCGACCAGCGCCTTCTCGACCAGGCCTGCCATCTCCAGGACGCTGGCCTTGATCGCCTCGAGCTCCTCTTCGAACTGACGGTGCATCGGCTCTCCTCTGGCGGTGTGGCGTCTGCCGGTCGCATCCTAGCCGAACCGGCCGGTGATGTACTCCTCGGTGATCCCCTTGGTGGGATTGGTGAACATGCGGGTCGTGTCGCAGAAGTCGACCAGCTCGCCGAGCATGAAGAAGGCGGTGAAGTCGGAGATCCGCGCCGCCTGCTGCAGGTTGTGGGTGACGATGACGATGGTGTAGCGCTCCTTGAGCGCCAGCAGGGTCTCCTCGATCTTGGCGGTCGAGATCGGGTCCAGCGCCGAGGCCGGCTCGTCGAGGAGCAGGATCTCCGGCGAGTTGGCCAGGGCGCGGGCGATGCACAGTCGCTGCTGCTGGCCGCCCGAGAGGTCGAGCGCCGACGCCTCGAGGCGGTCCCGGACCTCGCCCCACAGGTCGGCCTGCCGGAGCGAGCGCTCGACGACCTCGTCCAAGGAGGCGCGGTCGCGCACCCCGGCCATGCGCGGGCCGAAGGTGACGTTCGCGCGGATCGACATCGGGAAGGGGTTCGACTTCTGGAACACCATCCCGACCCGCTTGCGCAGCCCCTCGAGGTCGAGGTCGGGGTCGTGCACGTCCTCGCCCTCGACCAGCACCGAGCCCTCGACCCGGACCCCCTGGATGACGTCGTTCATGCGGTTGAAGCACCGCAGGTAGGTCGACTTGCCGCAGCCCGAGGGGCCGATCAGGGCGGTGATGCGGTGGCGCTCCATGGCCAACGTGATGCCCTTGAGGGCCTCGGTCGGGCCGTACCAGAGGCGCAGGCCGTCGGAGCGGAGGGCGATGGTGTCAGCGGACATGGGCGCTCCCGTCACACCGCGGCGCCGGCGTAGCGCCGGCGCAGCCGCCGGCGGATGACGATCGCGGTCAGGTTCATCATCACCACCAGGGCGAGCAGCACCGCGGTGGTGGCGAAGGCCATCGGCTTGGCGGCCTCGACGTTCGGCGACTGCATCGACACGTCGTAGATGTGGAAGCCGAGGTGCATGAACTTGCGCTCGAGGTGGAGGAACGGGGCCTGGCCGTCGAGCGGCAGGCTCGGCGCGAGCTTGGCCGCCCCGGTCAGCATCAGCGGCGCCACCTCGCCGGCCGCCCGGCTGGTGGCGAGGATGAGTCCGGTGAGGATGCCCGGCATGGCCGCCGGCAGGACGATCCGGCGCAGGGTCTGCCAGCGCGTGGCGCCGAGGGCCAGCGCCCCCTCCCGCCAGCTGCGCGGCACCGCCAGCAGGCCCTCGCGGGTCGCCACCACCACCACCGGCACGGTCAGCAGGGCGAGGGTCAGCGAGGCCCAGAGGATGCCGCCGGTGCCGAAGGTGGGGGTGGGCAGGCGGTCGGGGAACAGGACCCGGTCGACCGCGCCGCCGACGCCGTAGACGAAGAAGGCGAGCCCGAACATGCCGAACACGATCGACGGCACCCCGGCGAGGTTGTCGACCGCCCCCGTGGCGAGCCGGAGCAGCAGCCCCTCGCGGGCGTACTCGGTCATGTAGACCGCGGTCAGCACCCCGAGCGGCACCACCGCCAGGCTCATCAGCAGCACCATCAGCACGGTGCCGAACAGGGCCGGGAAGACCCCGCCCTCGGTGTTCGCCTCGCGCGGCGGGCTGACCAGGAACAGGCCGAGTCGGCGCAGGGCCCAGCCGATGCGGGAGAACCACCCCATCTGGTTGGGCCAGCTCATTTCCACCACCCGCGCGAGCGGCACCTCGAGGCGGCTCTCCCCGGCGGCGAGGGTCAGACCCCCGGCCGCGAGCCGGCCACCCACCGCGTCGAGCTCGGATGAGAGGGCGTCGAGGCGGGGCCGGAGCTCGGCCTCCAGGGCGGCGGCGCGCGCCCGCAGCCGCTCCGCCTCGGCCCTGGCCGCCTCGGTGGCGGCGCGCTCCGACCGCTCGACCAGGTCGAGGCGTTCCTCGACCCGGGACAGGGGGCGACGGGCCCGCTCGAGGCGGCGCTCGAGCCGCCGCCGCTCGTCCTTCAGGCGCTCGCCCTCATCGACGAGGGCCCTGAGGGCCGCCCGGTCGGCCGGGTCCACGGCGACGCCCGAGGGGCTCGTCGCCGCCACCGCCCGGCCGAAGGCGTCGCCGTACTCGTGCCGCTCGACCCGCACCGCCTCGGCCGGCCGCGCGCGGCGAACGACCCGCTCCTCGTCGACCCAGACGAAGTCGTGGTCGCCCAGGTCGCGGTTGCCGACCTTGAGCCGCAGGCGGTGACGGGGCGCGGCGCTCGGGTCGTCCGGGGCGGGGATCCGCTCGCGGCCGGCGAGCTCGCCGAGGAGGGTGGTGCCGTCGCTGAGCGCGAGCTCCTCGAGCCGCGCCGGCCAGAACCAGGTGGCGGCGTTGGCCGCCACCAGGCCGACCAGCGACGCCAGGGACAGCAGCACCAGCACCGTCGCCAGGGTCGTCGACCACTGGCCGGCGAGGGCGGCCAGCTCGCGGGCGCCGGCGACCGAGAGCCGGGCGGGGGAGCGGTCAGAAGCGGCCATAGCGTTGCCGCAGCCGGCGGCCGATGAGGTCGGCGGTCGAGGTCAGGGTCAGGGTGAGGAGGAAGAGCAGCGTGCCGGTCAGGAACAGGACCCGGAACAGGGTGCCGCCGACCGGCGCCTCGGGCATCTCGACCGCGATCGCCGCCGACATCGTCCGCATGCCGTTGAACGGCGACAGGTCGAGGAGCGGCGTGTTGCCGGCGGCCATGAGCACGATCATGGTCTCCCCCACCGCCCGGCCGAGGCCGAGCATGACGGCCGCGAACAGCCCCGGGCTGGCCGCCGGCACGACCAGGCGGATGGCGGTCTGCCAGCGGGTGGCGCCGAGGGCGCGGGCGGCGGCCACCAGGCTCTGCGGCACCGCCGAGCAGGCGTCCTCGGCGATGGTGAAGATGACCGGGATGACGGCGAAGCCGAGGCCGACGCCGACGGCGATGGCGTTGCGCTGGTCGTAGCGCAGCCCCCACTCGGTGAACAGGAAGCGGGTCAGGTCGCCGCCGAAGAGCCAGGCCTCGAGCGGCCGCGCCAGGGCCGCGGTCGCCCCCAGCACCGCCACCACCGCCACCAGCAGCGCCGCCCCCTCGCTCCCCTCCGGCAGGAGGCGGCGGAGGCGTCGCGGCACGAGCCGCCACAGCGCCAGCGCCACCCCTACCGCCAGCGGCAGGGCGAGGCCGGAGAGGAGGGTCAGCAGCAGCGCCCCCTCGAGCCGCGGCGCCAGCCACAGGGCGGCGAGGAAGCCCACCACCACCGACGGCACCGCCGCCATCAGCTCGACGGTCGGCTTGACCAGCCCCTGCACCCAGCCGGGGGCGAGCTGGGACACGTACACCGCCGCGCCGAGCGCGAGCGGCACCGACAGCAGCATGGCGTAGAGGGTCGCCTTGAGGGTGCCGAGGACGAGCGGCCACAGGCTGAGCTTGGGCTCGGACGAGTCCGAGCCGCCGGTGGACTGCCAGACCCAGGCCGGCCGGGCGTAGCCCTCGTAGTGGGTGGGCAGGAACAGGGTGCGGAGCGAGGTCTCGGGGTGGGGGTTCGAGATCGCGCGGCGGACCAGGGCGCCGCCCGCCACCGCCACGGCGCCGTCCCCCTTGGGGTCGAGGGCGAGGGCGGTGACCGGCCCCGCCCCCCAGCGATCGGAGAGGAGCCGCCGGGCCGAGGTCGAGTAGTAGAGGGCGACGGTGCCGTCGGCGCCCCCGACCAGCAGGTCGCGGCGGCGGGCGCCGGGGGTGAGCGCGGTCGGCCGCGCGCCGAGGGAGGGCAGGCGGCCGACCACCTGCCACACCGGCTCGGCCCGGACCACCTCGAGCTCGGGGCGGGCGGCGAGGCGGGCGCCGACCTCGGCGTCTGAAAGCAGCGCGCTCGCGCCGGGCAGGATGTGGGCGCCGTCCACCCGCGCCGTGGTCTGGCCGTGGTTGGACACGGTCACGCGCGGGATCTCGAGCAGGGTGGCGAGGGCGCCGTCCGAGCCGGCGGCGACGAGGGTGCCGCCGCCGACGAGGAAGCGCGCCGC
>CAYTJW010000067.1:0-13295 GCA_964438135.1 uncultured Thermoanaerobaculia bacterium | reverse complement strand
CGGCCGACCCCCGGCCATCCCCCTCGGCGGCGGCCCCCGACCCGTCGCCGGCACCCGCACCCGCCCCGGCGGCCTCGCCGGCGCCCGCGGCCGAGGAGGGGCAGGGTTCGGGTCGGGCCACCTCGCAGGTGTTCGTCGAGCTGGTGGCGATGCTGGCCCAGCGGGCCGAGCTGCTGTTGGTGGGCGATCGCGGCTTCCCTCGCCAACCCGAGCAGGCGCGGCGCCTGATCGACTACCTCGGGGCGCTGGAGAGCAAGACCCGCGGCAACCTGTCGGCCGAAGAGAAGCAGCTCCTCGGCAACGTCATCTACCAGCTGCGGACGCTCTACCTGCAGGCCGGTCGATGAGGTCGAGGACCCTCGCCCTGGCTGCGCTCCTGGCAGTCGCCTCGCCCGCGGGGGCGGACGGCCTGGCGGAGGCCTGGTCGAGGGTCCAGCAGGAGCTGTCCGCGGCGACCCCCGCCGGTCTCGAGGGGCGGATCAGGGAGCTGCAGGCCGCGGCCGCGGAGGTCGGCGCGCGGCGCCTCACGCCGTACGCCATGGCCCTGGTCGCCTGGGCGCGGGAGCACCCGGGCGAGAGCGGCGAGCTGGCGGCGCGCCAGGCCCAGATCCTCGACCCGCTCCTGGCCGGACCGCCTTTCCTGCTCGCTCGCTGGCAGTGGGCCAGCCGCTCGTACCCGCAAGCGGCCGGCTCCTACCTGATGGGCTGGCTCGCCCTGGTGCGCAACGACGAGACCCGTCGTCAGCTGCAGCTGGCGACGGTGCTGTGGACGCTCAACGCCGTCGGGGTGGCGGTGCTGATCGCCATCGCGCTGCAGGTTGCCCATCACGCCCGGCTGATGATCCACGACGCCCGGGAGCTCGGCCTGCTGCTGTTCGGCCCCGCCAACGCGGTCATCTTCGCCGTGGTCGTCCTGCTCCTGCCGGTGTTCGCCGCGCTCGGACCGCTGTGGCTGGTGGCCTACCTCTTCGCGCTGACGTGGTCCTACATGGGCCGGTCCCAGCTGGTCGCCGCCATTGTCTCGACCTGCCTCCTGACCGCCTTCGGACCGGCGCTCGAGGCATGGCAGCAGTCCGCGCTGCGGGTGTCGCCCCTGCAGGACCGCGTCGTCACGATGCTCGAGGGGCGGCGTCTCGACCCGTCGTCCCTGCGCGAGCTGGCTGACCTCGAGCCGTCCTTTCAGAGCATCGCGACCTACCATCTGATCATGGGCGAGCTGATGCGTCTGCACGGCGACTCGGTCGCCGCTCAGGTCGCGTTCCGGAAGGCGGCCGCAGCCGACCCGCACGAGCCGCTGGCGCCCGTCTTCCTCGGCAACCTGGCGATGGAGCTCGGGGACGTGCACCGAGCGGTCCAGCACTACGCCGTCGCGGTGACGGCCGACGACCGCTGCGCCTTTGCCTACGTCAACCTGGCCTTCGCCTACGACCAGAGCTTGCGGTTCCAGGAAGGGACCGAGGCTCGGAACCGGGCCCGGGAGCTCGCCGGCAAGAGCGTCACCGAGCTGGGTGTCGCCGGCCTCAACCCGCGCATCCGCTACCCCGAGCTCGGCAAGGCCGAGGTCGACGCGATGCTGAGCCAGGTCTCGCCACAGGCGCGGCAGGCGGCGGCCCTCGGCTCGCCCGGCCCCAGCCCCCTCGGGCTGCTGCTGACACCGCTGTCGGCGGTGTTCTGGGTCACCGGCCTGATCGGTGGCGGGGTCCTGGCGGCGCGCCGGCGCTGGGGTTGGAAGGCGGCCCACTGCGCCAAGTGCGGCCGGGTGTTCTGCCCGCGGTGCAAGACCTCGAACGAGAGCTCCTCCTACTGCAGCCAGTGCACGTCGGTGTTCCTCAAGCGGGACGTGGTCGCCATCGAGCAGCAGGCGGCCAAGCGGGGGCAGGTCCAGCGCTGGGAGACCCTGACCGCCTGGTTGCGGCGGCTGGTCGCGATCGCGGCCCCGGGCGGCGCGGCGGTCCTCGACGGCAAGGTGTGGATCGGTCTGGGGATCGGCTTCCTCGGCTGGCTCACGCTGCTGGGAGCGGTCGTCTTCACCCCGGGCTTCGTGCCCGGGGTGGAGCCGCTCGCCTCGGCCGTGCCGGCGCAGGTCGCCCTCTCGGTCGCCGCAGCCGCCACCTGGGGCTGGTCGGCGGTGTCGGCGTGGCGGGGGAAGTGAGATGGCCCTCGAGGGGACCCTCCGCGACTTCAGCTTCGCCGACATCCTGCAGCTGATCTCCCTGCAGCGCAAGACCGGGGTGCTGACCCTCAAGAACGAGAGCGACATCGTCAAGATCTCGTTCCTGCAGGGGCGCCTGGTCGGGGCGAGCTCGGAGAGCCAGCACACCGAGGACCGCATCGGCCTGATCCTGGTCAAGCGGGGCGCGGTGACCCAGCAGGAGCTCGACAAGGCCCTGAGGATGCAGGAGGAGACCCTGCAGCGACTGGGGAGGATCCTGCTCGACCACCACCTGGTCACCCTCGACCAGGTCCGCGAGGCGCTCGAGCAGCAGATCCTGCAGATCGTCTACCGGGTGTTCCGCTGGGCGGACGGGGAGTACCAGTTCTCGCAAGAGAGCGACATCGACTACGACCGCGACCTCATGGTGCCGATGGCTGCCGACTCGGTGATCATGGAAGGCGCCCGGATGACCGACGAGTGGCCGTTCATCGACCAGAAGGTCTCTGACCGGGCCATGGTGTTCATCAAGGTCAACCCGGCGGCGGTCGTGGAGGTGGCCGAGCAGGAGGGCGAGGACCTCGACGACATGGGCTTCAGCTTCATGGACTCGCCCGAGCAGGCGACCGTCAAGCCCAAGTCGGACAGCAAGGTGACCCCGGCCCAGATCATGGTCTACGAGATGGTCGACGGGCGGCGGTCGGTGGCCGAGCTGATCTCGGAGAGCCCGCTCATCGAGTTCGAGACCTGCAAGGCGCTCGCCGACCTGCTCGACCGCGGCCTGATCCGCCGGGCCACGCCCGAGGAGGTCGCCCGCCAGCTGCGTCGCGAGCAGGCGGTCGCCGAGGAGGTGTCGGAGCGTGCGGCGCCCCCCTCGATCCCCTGGCTGGCCCTGCCGTTCCTGGTCCTGCTCGGGTTCTCGGTCGGCGTCATGCCCCACAACCCGCTCGACCCCAGCTTCGCTCTCCGCGACCTGCTGTGGAAGCGGTATGTCCTCGAGAGCCGCTCCTGGTTCGCGATGAACCAGCTGAGTCGGGCGGCAGAGGCGTCCTACTACCTCAACGGCATCTACACCGAGACGGCGACCGATCTCGGCGGCGGGGTGCCGGCCTCCGACCCGTGGGGGCGCGAGTACCGCCTCACGACCCGCGGGCACCGGCTGCTGGTGACCGGCTACGACCACTCGGGCACCCCCGTGCCGCTGCTGATCCTGAGCCGCGGCCTGGCCTGGGAAGGGGCGGTCGCGGGCGACATGACCACGGGGCCGGGCGTGATCCTCCTCGACGGCTGAGGCGAGGCCGCCTCCCGAGGAGACTTGACAAAAGTCCGCTCAAGTCTTAAATTGTCCTCGGTGACGCAGGTATGAGGAGGGTATCAGCATGTCACGAGTCATCGGCATCGACCTCGGCACGACGTTCTCGGTTGTCGCCGTCATGGAGGGCGACAAGCCGGTCGTGATCCCCAACCAGGAAGGCGGGCGCACCACGGCCTCGGTGGTCGGCTTCAGCTCGAGCGGCGAGCGGATGGTCGGGCAGGTCGCCAAGCGGCAGGCCGTGACCAATCCCGAGAACACGGTCTTCTCGGTCAAGCGTTTCATGGGTCGCCGGTACGACGAGGTGGGCCGGGAGATGAGGACGGTCCCGTACAAGGTCGTTCGCGGCGACAACGACACGGCCCGCATCCAGATCAGCGGCAAGGTCTACTCGCCGCCGGAGATCTCGGCCATCATCCTGCAGAAGCTCAAGGCGGCGGCCGAGGACTACCTGGGCGAAAAGGTCACGCGGGCGGTGATCACCGTCCCGGCCTACTTCAACGACGCGCAGCGCCAGGCGACCAAGGACGCCGGCCAGATCGCCGGCCTCGAGGTCCTCCGCCTGGTCAACGAGCCGACCGCGGCCGCGCTGGCCTACGGGCTTGACAGGAAGAAGGACGAGACCATTGCCGTCTACGACTTCGGCGGCGGCACGTTCGACATCTCGATCCTCGAGGTCGGCGCGGGAGTGGTCGAGGTCAAGTCGACCAACGGCGACACCCACCTCGGCGGCGACGACGTCGACCAGCTCATCATCGACTGGCTGGTCGCCGAGTTCCGCAAGGAGACCGGCGTCGACCTGGCCAAGGACCGGATGGCCGTGCAGCGCCTCAAGGAGGGGGCGGAGAAGGCCAAGATCGAGCTGTCGCAGGTGATGGAGACCGAGGTCAACCTGCCCTTCATCACCGCCGACGCCTCGGGCCCCAAGCACCTGCTGACCAAGCTCACGCGCGCCAAGCTGGAGCAGATGGTCGAGCCGCTGGTGCAGCGCACGCTCGAGCCCTGCCGTCTGGCCCTCAAGGACGCCGGCCTGGAGGCCAAGGACGTCGACGAGGTGGTCCTGGTCGG
Organism: uncultured Thermoanaerobaculia bacterium; assembly: GCA_964438135.1. Taxonomy (GTDB): domain Bacteria; phylum Acidobacteriota; class Thermoanaerobaculia; order Thermoanaerobaculales; family Sulfomarinibacteraceae; genus CAYTJW01. The sequence goes on along the minus strand of CAYTJW010000067.1, from coordinate 8,763 downwards.
TGGCTCCACCCGCATCCCCCTGGTGCAGCGGCGGGTGCAGGAGTTCTTCGGCAAGGAGCCGCACCGGGGCGTGAACCCGGACGAGGTGGTCGCGATCGGCGCCGCGGTCCAGGCCGGGGTCCTGTCGGGAGAGGTGCGCGACGTGCTGCTGCTCGACGTGACGCCGCTGTCGCTCGGGGTCGAGACCCTGGGCGGCGTCACCGACGTCGTCATCCCGCGCAACACCACCATCCCGACCCGCCGCAGCAAGGTGTACTCGACCGCGGACGACAACCAGCACCAGGTCGACATCCACGTCCTGCAAGGGGAGCGGCCGATGTCGGCCGACAACCGCACCCTGGGGCGCTTCTCCCTGATCGGCATCCCGCCGGCACCGCGCGGCATCCCCCAGGTCGAGGTCACCTTCGACCTCGACGCCAACGGCATCCTGCACGTCTCGGCCAAGGACCGCGCCACCGGCAACGAGCAGAAGATCCAGATCACCAGCTCCTCCGGCCTCAACCGGGACGAGATCGAGCGGATGGTCCAGGAGGGCCAGGCGCACGCCGCCGAGGACGAGGCCAGGCGGCAGGAGGTCGAGACCCGCAACAAGCTCGACAGCCTGATCTACTCGACCGAGAAGCTGATCAAGGACAACAAGGACAAGCTGCCGGAGGCCGAGACCGCCCGCGTCAACGAGGCCCTCGCCGAGGCCAGGGCGGCGCTCGAGGCCGGCGGCCGGCAGCGCATGGAGGAGGCCTACGACCGGTTGACCCAGGCCAGCCACAAGGTGGCGGAGATCTTCTACCGGGGCGCCGGCGGCGCCGGCCCGCAGCCGGATGGCGGGCCGGGCGCCTCGACCTCGCCGCCGGCGGACGACGGGGTGATCGACGCGGAGTACGTGGACGCCGACAGCGACAGGCCGACCTGAGGCCCCGCGCCGGCGGCCTGCTCGGGGGTGGGGCCGCGGTCGAGCCGGGGGGGAGTGCGCCCCCCGGCCGGACCCGGCCCCGACCGGCAGGGACGACCCGGCAGGGTGCTACAGTAGTCGGGAGGGAGCCGGGATGGGTCACCCGTGGCCGGTCGTCAAGGACCTGCTGGTCCTGCGCGAGAGGCTCAATCGCCTCCTCGACGAGGCCCAGCTGGGGGAGGGCCTGCGCGTGGGCGAGCCGTCCAGCGGCCCGTTCTGTCCGGCCGCCGACCTGTACGAGACCGACCGCGAGGTGGTCGTCATCCTCGAGGTGCCGGGGGCCGAGGCGGGCTCGGTCGAGCTCAGGGTCCACGGTGACGCCCTGCGGGTGGCCGGTCGGATCGCCCGGCCCGGCCCCGGCGGCAGGTACGTGCGGCTGGAACGAGCGCACGGCGCCTTCCACCGCGACTTTCGGTTGCCGATGGGCCAGCTGGAGGTGCCGGCGTCGGCCGAGCTCGACCGCGGCATCCTCACGGTCCGGCTCGCCAAGCGCCCGCCCGCCGGGCAGAGCGACCGGCGACGGGTCGAGGTGACGCTGGGGGAGCCATGAAGACCAAACCGCGATACCGCATGATCTCGTGGGTCGCCGAGCGGTACGACATCCACCCGCAGACGCTCCGCCTGTGGGAGCGCGAGGGTCTGCTCCGTCCCAACCGGTCGCAGGGCAACACCCGCCTGTACGACGAGGAGGCGTGTCAGCGCCTCGAGGCGATCCTGACCCTGACCCGCGAGCTCGGCGTCAACCTGGCGGGGGTGGAGATCATCCTCAGCCTGCGCGACCAGATCGCCGAGCTGCGGCGGGAGAACGAGACCCTCGCCCAGGCGCTGCGGCAGATGATCCAGGAGAAGAGCGAGGTGCCGCGCTACCACGCCCTGGTGCGGGTGCAAACCGGCTCCCTGCAGGTCGTCGACCGGGAATGAGGCGACGGTCGACGAGCTCGAGCCCGGACACCGAGCTGGCGACGCTGCGCCGGTACCTGAAGGAGATCTCGTCCTACCCGACCCTGAGCCACGACCAGGAGCGGGAGCTGGCGCGGCGGATCCAGAGCGGCGACAGCGACGCCCTGCACGAGCTGGTGGTGGCCAACCTCCGCTTCGTGGTCGCCTACGCCAAGCGCTACCGCAACCCCAACGTCTCGTTCCTCGACCTCATCCACGAGGGCAACCTCGGGCTCATCCAGGCGGCCCGCAAGTACGACCCCTTCAAGGAAGGCCAGGACGTCAAGTTCATCACCTACGCGGTGTGGTGGATCCGGCAGGCGATCCTGCACGTCCTGGCCGAGCACGCCGGCTCGTTCCGCCTGCCGCAGAAGCAGGCCAACACCCTCTACCGGCTGGAGCGGGAGCGGTCGGCGTGGGCCGATCGCCACGGCCGCGCCGCCAGCGACGACGAGCTGGCCGGTGAGCTCGGCATCAGCCGCGACGACGTCCGCGTCCTCACCCAGGCCTCCCAGAGCTCCCTGTCCCTCAACGACCCCGTCGACGAGGAGGGGGAGTCGGAGCTGGGCGACCTGCTCGAGCAGACGGTGCTGCCGGACACCGACGCGCGCCTGCTCCGGGACTCCTTCATGCAGTCGCTGTCGAACGCCCTCGCTGACCTGCCCGAGCGGGAGCGCCAGGTCCTGGCGCTGCGATTCGGGCTGCTGGAGCGGTTGCCGGAGGCGGAGCGGGCGGAGCTGCACCGGCGGTGCGGCCTCGACCCGGACGACCCGGACACGGACCAACCCAAGACGCTGCGCGAGATCGGCGAGATCCTCGGGCTGTCGCGGGAGCGCGTGCGTCAGATCGAGACCCGGGCGCTGAACCAGCTCCGCCGCTCGCACACCACCCGCAGCCTGGTCGGGTACCTCAACTGAGGCGGCGGCTGGTTGGCAGCGATCAGCTTTCAGCCGAGCCTCTTGCACAACTCCGGCTGCCTGTCATTCCGAGGCCGGGGTGGTCGGGTGGGTGTGCCCGGCCGAGGAATCCCTCGCGGCGATGGAGATCGCTGCAGAAACGAGGCGCAGGTGACTGTGGCGCAAGAGGTTGCCCGCCAGGGATCGCTTCCCTCGCATGCGCTCGGGACAGGCTCTTACCGCCAAGGCGGCGCCTCCTCGGGATGACAGGGGGATCACCTGAGCGGCTCGACGACGGCGGGGCCGAGGGGCCCGACCCAGGGGTTTTGCATGAGGCTCAGCCGTCAGCCGTCAGCTCCCCCACCCAACCCGGGGGTCGGAGAGACTGACCCGCAGGGCTGTGGTGGCCGAGGGGCGGGAGCCGGCCGCAGTCTCCGCACCACCCGGGTGCCGGCCAGCAGGTCGTGCAGGGCCCTGCCGTCGGTGCGGGCGAGGATCAGGAGGTGGCCGGCGCCGAGGGTCAGGGAGCTGACCGAGTAGGCCGCCAGGCGGAGCACGGCGCGGGCGAGGCCGATCGGGCACCGCTCCCGGTAGTCGACGACGCGCAGGCCCACCGCCCACTTGCCGGGGGTGGCGCCGAGCATGCCCCAGCCGACCGCGAAGTACAGCAGCCACAGCCCGGCACCCAGGACGGCAACGCCGCCGGCGAGGTCGCGCCAGGCCGGGTTCGCGACCCCCGCCAGCAGGCGGGAGGTCTGGCTCGCCGTGCGCGGCAGGGTGAGGGGCGGCAGGAAGGGCGAGGCCGCCGCTGCGGCCGTGCCGCAGAGCAGGGCCATGTCGAGCAGGGTCGCCACGGCGCGACGGGGGAAGCCGGCCGACCGGGAGGGCGCCGGCGGCGCGCTCGCCTCGGGGGAGGGCTGGGGGACGGGCTCCCCGCTCACAGCGGGGTGATGCCGCCGCTCGCCTGGTGGTCGAGCCAGAGGCGCGAGAAGGCGTTCAGGAAGCGGAAGCGGGAGCGGTAGACCTGCTCGAGCCGGTCGGTGTAGCCGCGGAAGAGCATGTCGTCGACGAACCACTGGAAGCGGCGGTCGAACTCGCGCGCCCGCTCCAGGCTCTGGGCCGAGCGCTCCAGCACCTCGAACAGCCGCTCGGAGTTGTTGGTGCGGTTGAGCCGGGCGATCTCCTCGACCTCCTCCTCCATGCGGATGCGGAGCGCCGCAGCGGCGAGGAAGAAGAGCCGCAGCTCCCAGTCCAGGCTGCCGCGGGCGACCCTGCCGCCGGCGAGGACGCGGTAGGCGTCGACCTCCCACGGCTCGAGCCGGAGGTGGTGGATCTCCTTGGCGGTCTGCACCTGCTCCGGCAGGTGATCCCAGACGACCAGCTCGAGGGCGAACATGATCTTGTGCAGGAACTCGTTGAGGAGCGGGTCCTGGGGCAGGAGCTCGATCAGCGGGGTGGCGTGGTCGGCGTCGTCGGCCAGGGGCGGGCGCTCGGCAGCGGCACCGTGGGCCGGAGCCGCGACCTCCGCCGGGGCTGCCGTCACCTGCCGCACGGGTTGCGTGGGGGGGCGCTCGGGTCCGGGCCGCGGCGCGGCCGTTCGCGGCACCGCCGGCCCGGTCGCCTCCGCCGCGCCGCGGCCGGGCTCGAAGGCGTCGAGCACCGCGTTCATCGCCCGCCGCAGCTCGAGGATCTCGTCGCGCCGGACGTTGTCCTCCTTGCGGGAGGCGTCGAAACGGACCCGGTGGCGACGGAAGGTCTCGATCTGCCGGGTGAGCGTCTCGCTCGCCAGGCCGGGGTTGCGCTCCAGGTAGCGCTCGATCTCGAAGATGCGGTTGGTGTCCTCGAGAATCCGCACCTCCTCTTCCTGGTAGAGCTGCCGGAAGCGGTTCTTGGCCTCCAGGTTGGTCGCGACCACCTCGACCAGGATGGGGGGGTGGAGCAGACGGGTGCCGAGCCTCTTCTTGAGGGTGCGGAACCGGTCGTAGACCTGCGACGTCATCACCGAGCCGAAGTCGCCCAGGCTCTGCAGGTCGCGACGGATCTCGCGCACCGCCTCGATGACCGGTTGCTCCTCGGCCGCGGACAGGGGCGCCAACCCGGTCAGGGCGACCAGGCGCTCGAAGTGCGACCGCAGCTCCTCGGGGTCGCGCTGCAGGACCCGCCCGTCGTCCAGGGGCACCTCGGACAACCGGGTGAGGAGGATGTCGAGCTTGTCGAGGGTGTCCTCCTCGAAGCTGCCCGAGAGCAGGTAGAACTTGACCAGGGCGAACAGGATCTTCTCGTCCTGCTTCTTCAGGTGGTCGAAGAAACGCCGCAGCGTGGAGGGAGGGAAGCCCTGCTCGATGCGGGCCAGCTCGTGGTGGATGCGGCCGAGCTCCCGCTCGACGGCGTCGAGCTCGCGGTCGATCCCGGAGGTGGCGTCGAAGCCGAGCCGGGGGACCAGCTCCTGCAGGCGCCGGTACAGACCCTGGAAGTCGTAGCTGAACGGGATCTGGCCCTGCCCCTGGTACTTGTACACCCCGGCGAGGAACTGGTAGAAGGTCCACAGCGACCGGAAGCGGTCGGACAGGCCGGTGTAGCGGTCGTTGAGGAGCTGGGCCTGCGATGTCGCCATAGCTGATGCTAAAATACACCGCCTGTCGGTAGAAGACAACGAAGGGGGGCGAGATGCTGGGACGTCGGCTGATCGACCGGGAGCAGATCCGGCAGACGGTCGAGCGCATGGGGCGCGACCTGGACGGGGACCTCGGTGACGGCGTCCCGGTGTTCGTGGGGGTGCTCAAGGGCTGCGTCTACTTCTTCACCGACCTGACCCGCCAGATCAGCCACCCGGTCGAGCTCGACTTCATCCAGGTGGCGAGCTACGGCAAGAGCACCACCAGCTCCGGCTCGGTGGTGCTGGTGAAGGACATCACCGCCGACGTCCGCGATCGGGACGTCTACCTGGTCGAGGACATCGTCGACACCGGCACCACCCTGACCGACGTCGTCCACCTGATCCAGGCCCGGCACCCGCGGTCGATCAAGGTCGTTGCCCTGCTGTCGAAGCCGTCGCGGCGCAAGGTCGAGGTCAGGGTCGACTTCCTCGGCCTCGAGGTGCCGGACCTGTTCGTCGTCGGCTACGGCCTCGACTACGACGAGCAGTACCGCAACCTGCCCGAGATCTACGAGCTGACGCCGTGATCGGGCGAGCCGGCAGCAGGGATCGGGGGCGCGGTCGGCAGCCCCGGTCGGCAGACCTTGATGGCCGCGGGAGCGTCCGGCTAGAATGCGCTCGCGTTGGCGAGCGAAGGCGGAGGGGCGATGAGCTTCGGTGACTACCGCGTGCTGATCCGCGGTGCGGGCGAGCTGGGGTCGGGGACTGCCCACCACCTCTACTGCCAGGGCTTCCGCCGCATCCTGATGCTGGAGAAGCGTTACCCCAAGGCCATTCGCCGGCAGGTCTGCTTCTCCGAGGCGGTGCTCGACGGGGCGCGCATGGTGCAGGGCGTCAACGGCCGTCTGGCCCAGGACCTGGAGGACGTGGAGCTGATCCACCGCCTGGGCGACGTCGCGGTGGCGGTCATGCCGCTCGAGGACGCGGTCCGGTCCTGGCGCCCGGACGTGTTCGTCGAGGCCGCCATGCTGCGTCAGAACTGGGGCCTGAGCACGGAGCTGGCGCCGGTGGTGATCGCTCTCGGCCCCGGCTACGTCGCCGGCACGGACTGCCACGCCGTGGTCGACACCTTCCGCGGGCCGCGCGTCGGGGCCGTGCTGGAGCACGACGGCGAGGAGCTGGACGACGAGCCCCCGGCGTCGATCATGGGGTACGCCCGGGAGCGTTCGTTGAAGGCGGTGCGCGACGGGATCTTCTTCACCCAGAGACAGATCGGCGACGAGGTGGAGCGCGGCGAGCGGATCGGGACGGTGGTCTCGGTGTACGGCGTCGAGGAGTTCCGCCGCGGCGTCCCGGTCGACGCCTCCTACGCGGTGACCGCCCGCATCGGCGGGGTCATCCGCGGGCTGCTGCGGGACGGGGTGCCGGTGCGGGCCGGCGACAAGATCGGCGACATCGACCCGCGCGGCCGGACCGACGACCTCGACCACATCTCCGACAAGGCCCACCGCGTCGCCGAGGGGGTGCACGAGGCCCTCCTCGGCCTGCTGGCCGGGCTCGACAGCAGCCGGCGGGTCGGCGGAGGGTAGACGTCTCTGCCGAGTCGCCTGGCCCGGCTCCAGGCCGGGGCGCGGCAGGTCGCGGAGGCCCTCGCCCGGCAGTGCCGGCGGCTCCGCCTCCGGCTCGCGCCGCCGGTCCTGGCCCTCGGCGGCGGCGGGGCGCGCGCCTTCGCTCACCTGGGCGTCCTCGAGGTGCTCGAGCAGGAGCGCGTCCGCCCGCGGGCGGTGGTCGGGTGCAGCATGGGCGCCCTGGTCGGGGCGATGGTGCTGGCCCACGGCTCGGCCGGCGCCGCCGTCGGGCGCTGGCGAGAAGCCATCGAGCGGCGGCTGGTGCCGCCGGTGCCGCCGCTGCGCCGGCTGGCGGCGGTGCACGAGCACCCGCTGGCGCAGATCGCGCGCCGGGTCCGCAACCGGATCGTGGTGGCCATGGCAGTCAACCGGCAGACGGTCCTGGACGGGACCGCGCTCGTCCGGGCGGTCGACTTCCTCCTGCCCGACCTGGACATCGCCGCTCTGCCGGGCCCATTCGTGGCGGTGGCCACCGACCTCGCCACCGGCGAGGAGGTGCGGCTGTGCGGCGGCTCGCTGCGGCGGGCGGTCGCCGCCTCCTGCGCCATCCCCGGCCTGCTCCCCGCCCGCGAGGTCGACGGGCGCTGCCTGCTCGACGGGGGCGTGGTGGCCGAGGTGCCGGTGGCGGCCGCGAGGGACCTCGGCTGGCCGGTGCTGGCGGTCGACGCGTCGCTGGACCTGCCGCCGGTGACCGACGACGACCTGGTGCTCGACACCTTGATGCGGGCGCAGCTCATCGGCGGCGCACTGCTGCGCGCGCGCCAGCTGGCGGCGGCGACCTGGGTGGTGCGGCCGCGCGTCGGCCACGCCACCTGGGCCGACTGGGATCGATTCGAGGAGCTGGTCGAGGCGGGGCGGGCGGCGGCCCGCCTATGGCTCGGCGGCGGGCGCGAGCCGTGACGCGGCCGGCTTCCGCCGGCGGCCGTTCGCAGCCGCCCGTTCGAGCCAGCCGCGCCAGGTCGGCGAGGCCGCCAGCAGCTCGGACACGGTCACCGGCTCCAGCCCCCGGTCCTCGAGCGCCCGGCGGAACGACGGCAGGACGTGCCAGGGCGGCTCCTGGCGGTCGGTCGCGAGGTGCATCAGGATGATGCCGCCCTCGAGGCGGGGGAAGCCCAGCAGGCGTTCCATCATCTGCTGCGGGTGCTCGTAGAGCGAGCTGTGCTCGTCGACCCAGTCGCGTGAGTCCAGGCTCGCCCCCTCGACCGAGCTCCAGCGGCAGTGCAGGTAGCCGAGGTCGAGCGCCCAGGCACGCAGGGCCCGGTTCTCCTCGCCGTACGGAGCCCGCCACAGCGGCGCCAGCCGCTGCCCGGTGGCAGCGGCGAAGGCGCGCTCGGTGCGCAGCAGCTCCTGCTCGAAGTCGGCCCGGCTCACGGTCGCCAGGAGCTGGTGGCGGCGGTTGACGGCGTAGGTCGTGAGGTGGGGGTGGGAGTAGGTGTGGTTGCCCACCTCGTGCCCCTCCAGCAGGGCCCGCCGGGCGACCCCGGGGTGCCGCTCGACGAGCTCGCCGGTGAGGAAGATCGTGACGCGGAGGCCGAGCGAGCGGAGCAGGTCGAGCAGCTCCTCGGTGCCGTTGGCGGTGGCGCCGCCGTCGAATGTGATGGCCAACCGGCGGCCGGCGTCGCCGACCAGGTGCAGGACCGGTGGCGCCGGCAGCTCGATGGCCTCCTCGTCGACCCCGGCCTCCGCCGCGACCGGCGGCGGCGCGGGGCGGGGAGTCGGCGACGGCAGGGGGCGCGGCGTGGCGGTGGGCGGGAC
>CAYTJW010000066.1:0-13446 GCA_964438135.1 uncultured Thermoanaerobaculia bacterium | reverse complement strand
GTGGCGGCGGGCTGCGAGCTGCGCTCGGGCTGCCGGGTGACGGCGTGGCACCCGGCCACCGGGCGGCTGGAGTGGCGCCACGGCGACTCCTGCCGCGCCGAGCGCTTCGACACCGTGATCCTGGCCGACGGCTGGGGCACCGTGGCGCGGGGCGCCGGTCTGGGCGTCGACCGCGACGCGACCTTCGCCACCGCCTTCTACCGTGAGCTCGAGGATGGGCCGGCGCCCGCCACCGACGCCGCCGAGTTCCACTTCGACCTGGACCCGGACGACCCCGGCTACTCCTGGGTCTTCCCCAAGCGCGGCCGGACCCAGGTCGGCGTCGGCCGGGTCGAGCTCGGGCGGGGCCGTCCGCTGCGCGAGCACCTTAACGAGGTGATCGCCCGCGACCCCCGCCTGGCCGGCCTCCGGTCGGTCGGCGCGAGGGGCGGCGTGCTGCCCCTCGAGCTGGCCTCAGCCGTGGCCCGGCCCGGTGCCCTGGTGGTTGGCGACGCCGCCGGGCTGGTCAACCCGATCACCGGCGGCGGCCTGGTCTACGCCGCGGCGAGCGCCGAGATGGCGGCGCGGGCGGTCGTCGAGGGCCATGCCCGGGGTCACGACCGGGCCTGGGTGGCGCGGCGATACCGGGCCTTGCTCCACCGCTCCCCGGAGTACTGGCACCTGCGCGCCCTCGGCGTGCCGTTCCGGATGTACCGCGACCGCATCCGCGCCGGCCGGCCGTTCCCGTTCACGGCCATGTTCGTGTTCTTCTCCGCGGTCATGCCGCGCCTGGTGCCGGCGGCCCGGCTCGTGCTGCGGCGCTCGGCGCGACGGCCGCTCGGGGCGCCACGGTGAGCGACGCGCCCCCGTCCCCGCCCGCCCGCCGGACCCGCCTGCTGCTGGCGGGGTGGGCGCTGGCGGCGGCGGCCGGGGTGGCGGTCTCCCTCCCCACGTTTGGCGTCGGCTTCCTGCTCGACGACTACCACCACCTGGCGGTCCTCGAGGGCGCCGCCCCCGGCGCCTCCCGGCTCGGGCTGTGGGACTGGGCCGACCACGGCGTCTCGACCGTGCTCTCATCCGACCCCCAGGGCGGCTGGCTGCTGTGGTGCCACAGCCCGGAGCTGCGCCTCCGCTTCCTGCGCCCGCTGTCGGCCCTGCTGCATCGCCTCGACCATCATCTCTACGGCCGCGCCGTGGTCGGCTGGCGGGTGACCTCGCTCGCCGTCTGGCTCGCTCTGCTGCTCGCGGTCGGCCTCCTGTACCGCGAGCTCGCGGAGATCGAGGCCGAGTCGGGTGAGGCGACGCGGTGGAGCGCCGCGGTTCCGCCCCTGGCCCTGCTGCTGTTCGCGGTCGACGACTGCCACGCCTGGAACCTGGCCTGGCTCGCTGCCCGCCACAGCCTCCTGGCCGCACTGGCGGCGGTGGTGGCAATCCGCCACTACCTGCGCTGGCGGCGGGGCGGTGGGCGCCGCAGCGCCGTCGTCGCCGCCGTGGCCACCGCCGTCAGCCTCGGCTGCGGCGAGAACGGCCTCAACGCCATCCCCTGGATGCTGGCTCACGAGCTGGCCCTCGCCGGCGAGGGGTGGGCCGTGCGCCTCCGCCGGGTGGCGCCGTTCCTCGGCCTGGCCGTGGCCTACGGCGCCCTCCACCGCGCCCTCGGCAACGGCGTCGCCGGGATGCGGTGGTACGCCGACCCGCTCGGCGCACCGCTCGAGCTCCTGACCTCGACCCTGCCGGTGCGGGGGGCGATGCTGCTGGTCGGCCTCTTCACCCCGGTGCCGGCCGAGGCGCTGCCGCTGGGGACGGGGCGAGAGGTCGCGCTCGGCGCCGCCCTGCTGGCGCTGACGGCGGCGGCGCTGGTCGTCGCGCTCGGCCGCCTGAGGGTGGCCCGGTTCCTCGCCGCGGCCGTCCTGCTGTCCCTGCCCCTGGCGTCCATCCCGATGTGCTTCAACTACATGCTGCTGCTGCCCTCGGTCGCCGGAGGGTGGCTGGTGGCGGCGTACCTGGTCGTCGTCGCCGGCCGCCTGCGGCGCTGGCTGCGTCCGGAACCGGGCGAGGGCCGCGACGGGCGCCTGGCCACCGCCGCCCTGGCCGCCGTGGCCGTGGTCGCGGCGGTGAGCCACCTCGGGCTCGCGCCGGCGGCGCTGGTGGCCCAGACGCGCGTCCTGGCCGACATGCACCGGGCCCCGGTCGCCGCGATCGAGGGCGCGGACGTGCCGGCCGACCTCGACCCCACGGCGACCCGGGTTGTGGTCGTGGTCGCGGCCGACCAGGTCCACACCGGCTACCTGCCGCTCCTGTGGCGAGAGGCCGTGCCCGGCCCCCACCCGGCGGCGGTGTGGGTGGTGTCCAGGGCGGCCGGCCGCCACCGCCTGCACCGGACCGGTAGCTCGAGCTTCGAGCTGACCCTGCCGGGGGCGGGCCAGGAGCCGTCGCTGTGGGACAGCATCATCCGCGACCCGAGCCTGCTCGCGCCGGGCCAGGTGTTCCGCCAGGGGGGCATGACGGTCACGGTCAGGGACGCCGAGGCGGGGCGGATCCGGCGCCTCGAGGTCGCGCTCGACCGCCCCCTCGACTCGGGGGACGTGGTGCTGCTGGCCTGGAACGGGCAGCGCCTGGCCCGAATCGAGCCGCCGCCGGTCAACGACGAGGTCGCGGTCGGCCCCCACCCCCTGGTGGAGTACCTCCGCCGCCGCTCCCCGGACCGCTGACCGGGAGCCTCCGCCTACTCGGCGCTGAACGACTGCAGCTCGACCGGGACGACGCCGAAGAAGGTCATGACGTTGGTCATCAGCTGGTCGCGGTCGGCCTGGTTGGAGATGCCGTTGTGGAGGTTGAGGCCCAGGACCACGGTGCGGTGGGTGCCGGGGGCGTAGTGGCACAGCGCCGCGCGGCCGCTGCCGGCGCCGCCGGCGCCGTACAGCAGCCCCTCCTCGCAGGTCGCCTCGTCCATGTAGTCGCCGTTCGAGTCGGCAGTGCCGGCGATGGTCATGGGGGTCGCCGACCAGCTGTCGCCGATCGGGTCGCCGGCGACGCCGTTGAGGGCGGTGATGGTGGTCCCGGCGTAGTCGGCGACGTAGGTCGCGCCCATCAGCAGGTAGAGGTTGTGCTCGCCCGCGCCGACCGTGCCGTTGGCCAGGTCCCACATGTAGTCGACGCCGGTGGCGAAGAGGTTCCGCCCGCCGAGCACGAGCCAGTCGGCGATGATCTGGCACTGGGCGTCGCCGGGGTCCAGGGTGCCTTCGTCGGCCCAGATCAGGGTGGTGTAGGCGGCCAGCTCGCCCGCCGTCGGGAACGCCAGGCTGTCCAGGTTCCGCTCGTCCCAGGTCACGCCGGCCGCGGTCAGGGCTGTGCGGTAGGCGTCGACGTCCGCGGCGATGACGTCGTCGGTCATCAGCAGGACGCCCTGGGCGAGCGAGGTGGTGGCGCAGAGCACGAGCAGGCACGAGGTCAGGGCGAGCGCGCGGGCGATTGTCATGGGTCCTCCCTGGCGGCGGTCGCTGCCGCCGCGATTGGCGGCGGCCAGCATACCCGATCCGGCGCCGCCCGCGAGCGCCCCGGCCCCGCCGCCGTGTGGTAGCCTCGGGGCAGCGGCCCGCGCGGCGACACCGAGAGGGTCCGGCCCGGCGGCCGGGGGCGCCGCGCGGCGGAGGGGAGCGGCCATGAGGTTCGGCTTTCGGGTTGCCGCCGCCGGCACGGTCCTGGTCGCCGTCGCGCTGCCCGCTCACGCCAACAACCCGCCCCGGCCCGACGGCGTCCTCTACCTGATCCTGGTCTTCCCCCTGCTCGCCCTCTCGTCCCACCTCGCCGGCGTGGTCGGAGACCGGCCGCGCTGGCTGGGGCGCGTCGCCCGCGGGGCGGTACTGGGCCTCCTGGTCGTGCTGTCGGCGGCCGGTACCGAGCTCGGCCTGCTGGCCATGCTGGCGATCGTGGTCTACGGGCTGGTGCGGGCGGTCGGCATCGCCCGCCGCGGCGCGGGAGCGCGGCGCTGGACCTGGGCCGCGGCCGCCGCGCTCGGCTCCCTGCTCGCCGGTGTCGGCTACCTCTGGGCGGCCTCCTCCTGGAGCTCGGCGGAGTACGTCCGCGGCCGCCAGAAACGGACCATGGCCGACATGCGCACCGTCGGCACGGCGGTCGCGGGCTGGTCATACGACCGCCAGGGCGACCGGGCCGCGGAGCCCGCTCCCACCGACCAGCCGGCGCCCGGCCCGGCCGAGGCCTCCTTCGCGGCGGGCGACGGCCCCCCCGCCATCTCCCGGGCCGAGCTGGCGCGGCTCCTGGTGCCGACCTACCTGCGCGAGGTGCCGGAGCAGGACGGCTGGGAGCGGCCCCTCGACTACCGTCTCGACCTCTCGAGCCATCGCTTCCAGGTGCGCAGCGGCGGCTCGGACGGCCGCTTCGACGCCGATCGCTACGTCGTCGGGGCGTTCGACGCGCGCGAGCACCAGGGCGACCTGGTCTGGGCGGACGACGGGTTCATCCGCTGGCCGGAGTCCCTCACCCGCTGACCGTCGCGCCGCCGGCGTGGTCGCCGGGCCTCGCCGGCGGCTGCCGGAAGGCCGGGGCGAGGGCGTGGAAGCCGAGCCACAGGGCCACGCCGAGGCCGCCTGCGCCGAGCCACAGGGCGGTGCCGCCGCAGCGCTGGTAGACCGCGGTGCCGAGGGCCGGGCCGACCACCAGCGAGGTCGAGAAGGCGAGGGTGTAGGCGCCCATGTAGCGGCCGGTGGTGGCGTCGCCGGCGCGGCGGCCGACGACGGCGTTGGTGACCGGCAGGGCCAGCATCTCCCCGACCGTGGCGACGGCCATGGCGGCGACCGCCGCCAGCGGCGCGGGCCCGAGCGGCAGCAGGGCGAGGCCGCCGCCGACCAGCAGGCCGCCCCAGGCGGCCACGCGGAGCGGGTCGCGCGGCTCGAGGGCGCGCTGCAGGACCATCTCGAACAGGACGATGAGGACCGTGTTGAGGGCGATGAGACCGCCCACGGCGCGCTCGTCGGCGTGGTAGAAGTCCCGGAGGTAGAGCGGCATGGTGGCGAACATCTGGAAGAAGGCCACGCCCAGCAGCCCCACCAGCCCGAGGAAGGCGAGGAACGGCGGGTCGCGCCAGGGCGTGGGGCTGGCGCCGGTGGCCCGGGGCCGGGGCAGACGGCGGTCGGCGGCCACCCCGAGGGTGACGGCCAGCACCACCGCCGAGGCCCAGCAGGTGAGGGCGTCGACCAGGAACAGCAGGCCGTAACCGGAGAGGGCCAGGAAGCCGCCGACTGCCGGGCCGACCGACATGCCGAGGTTGATCGCCAGGCGGACCAGGGCGAAGGCGCGGGCCTGCACCTCGGGTGGCGTGCGCCGGGCCACCGCCACCATCAGCGCCGGGCGGTAGGCGTCGGCGACCGCCCCCAGGAGCAGGATCGTCACGGCCAGGCCGGCGAAGCCCGAGACGGCGGTCGTGGCCAGGAACATGCCGCCGGTCGCCAGCAGGGACAGCTGCTGGACGCGCACCCCGCCCCAGCGGTCGGCGAGCCAGCCGCCGGCGGCCGAGCCGGCCATGGAGCCCAGGCCCCACAGCGCCAGCACCTGGCCGGCCTGGACCGGGGTCAGGCCCCGCTCGCGGGTCAGGAACAGGGACAGGAACGGCAGCACCATGGTGCCGCTGCGGTTGACCAGGGTCGCCAGGGCCACCAGCCAGACCTCGCGCGGCAGGCCCGAGAAGGCCTCCCGGTAGGCGCGGGCGACGCGGGCGACGGGCACGGGGGGATGATCGCACAGGTGGCGAGCGGCGAGCGGCGAGCGGCGAGCGGCGAATGGCGAGTGGCGAATGGCGAGTGGGGAGGGGGGAGCAGGCAGGGGCGGAAAGAAAACCGCTCCCGGGAGGCCGGGAGCGGGCAGTGGATCGGGATCGGTGCGGGAGCTACGCCTGCCAGCTCTCCAGGACCTGGACGTAGTTGGCGCGTGCCAGGGCCGCGGGGTTCGGGGTGCGGACCAGGTTCATCGAGCCGCGCATCTGGGCGATCGACTCGTACTCGTGCAGGCCGGCCCAGAAGTCGACCGCCTCGACCATGCGCTTGACGTGGTCGGCGCCGTGGATCATCAGGGCGGAGGCCATCTGCACGCAGGTGGCGCCGGCCATGAGGGACTTGATGACGTCGTTGGCGTTGTGGACGCCGCCGGTGGCGGCGAGGGAGAGCTTGAGGCGGGGCGACAGGATCGCCAGCCAGCGCAGGCGCAGCCGGAGCTCGTCCGAGGTGGACAGGCGCAGGTTCGGCACCACCTCCAGCTTCTCGACGTCGATGTCCGGCTGGTAGAAGCGGTTGAACAGCACCAGGCCCCTGGCGCCGGCCTCCTCCAGGTACTGCGCCAGGCAGGCGAGGGCGGAGAAGTAGGGGGACAGCTTGACCGCCACCGGGATCGAGACCTCGCCCGTCACCGCGCGGACGATGTCGAGGGTGCGCTGCTCGACCTGGGCCGAGGTCTCGGTCGGGTCGGTCGGCAGGTAGAAGACGTTGAGCTCGAGGGCGTCGGCCCCGGCCTGCTCGATCTTCCTGGCGTAGGAGGTCCAGCCGCCGGCGGTGGCGCCGTTCAGGGAGGCGATGACCGGGATGCCGAGGGCTTCCTTGGCCCTGCGGATCCCCTCCAGGTAAAGCTCCGGCCCGACGTGGTAGGTGGGCGGATCGGGCAGGTAGGACAGGGCCTCGGCGAAGCCGCCGCCGATCGACTCCAGGGCCTGGTGGGCCATGACCTCGCGCAGGATCTCCTCCTCGAACAGGGAGGGCAGGACGACCGCGGCGGCGCCGCCGTCCTCGAGGCGGCGCAGGCCGTCGAGGTCCTTGCCCAGAGGGCAGGCGCCGGCGACGACCGGGTGCTTGAGCTCGAGACCGAGGTACTGGGTGGTGAGGTTCATTCTCTGGCTCCTTTCGTCGCGTCGCCCTAGCTGCCCTGCTGCCCGGGGTCGCCGCCGCAGGAGATCTTGGCCAGTTGCGCGTAGAGGGAGAAGCGGGCGGTGGCGGCGCGCTGGGCGTCGGCCTGCAGCGCCTTGGCCCGCTCCGGGTTCGACTGCATCAGCATGCGGAAGCGGGTCTCGGCCGCGGCGTACTGCGCGAAGGCCACCTCCGGCACGCCGGAGTCGATCTTGAGCGGGTTCTCGCCCGCGGCGGTCCGGCGGGGGTCGAAGCGGTACAGCGGCCAGAAGCCGGTGCCGACCGCCATCTCCTGGTGCTCGAGGCCGTTGGCGAGGTCGTAGCCGTGGGCGATGCAGTGCGAGTAGGCGATGATGATGGAGGTGCCGGGGTAGGAGTCGGCCTCGAGGAAGGCGCGCACGGTCTGGCTGTCCTTGGCGCCGAACGCGACCTGGGCGACGTAGACGTGACCGTAGGCCATCGCCATCAGGCCGAGGTCCTTGGACGGCTTCTCCTTGCCGCCCATGGCGAACTTGGCCGCCGCCGCCAGCGGCGTGGCCTTGGAGGCCTGGCCGCCGGTGTTGGAGTAGACGCCGGTGTCGAGCACCAGCAGGTTGACGTTGCGGCCGACCGCCAGGACGTGGTCGAGGCCGCCGTAGCCGATGTCGTAGGCCCAGCCGTCGCCGCCGACCATCCAGACGCTCTTCTTGACCAGGTAGTCGGCGACCCGCTCCAACCGGCGGGCCTCGTCGGTCGCGACGCCGGCCAGCCTCTCGCGCAGGGCCACGACCCGGGCCCGCTGCGCGGCGATGCCGGCCTCGTCGTCCTGGGTGGCGGCGAGGATCTCGTCGACCAGCCCCGAGCCGATCTGGTCGGCCAGGCGGCGGAGCATGGTCTCGGCCTGCAGCCGTTGCTGGTCGACGGCCAGGCGGAAGCCGAGGCCGAACTCGGCGCAGTCCTCGAACAGCGAGTTGTTCCAGGCCGGGCCGCGGCCGCTCGAGTCCTGGGCGTAGGGCGTGGTCGGCAGGTTGCCGCCGTAGATCGACGAGCAGCCGGTGGCGTTGGCGATCAGGGCGCGGTCGCCGAAGAGCTGGGTGAGGAGCTTGACGTAGGGGGTCTCACCGCAGCCCTCGCACGCCCCCGAGTACTCGAACAGCGGCCGGAACAGCTGCGAGCCCTTGACGTCCGGCTTGACCTGGGTGCGGTCGACGTCGGGCAGGGCCAGGAAGAAGTCGTAGTTGGCCCGCTCGCTCTCCCGGAGCGGCATCTGCAGGTGCATGTCGAGCGCCTTGTGCTTGGGGTTGGCCTTGTCCTTGGCCGGGCAGACCCGCGCGCACAGGGTGCAGCCGGTGCAGTCCTCGGGCGCGATCTGGAGGGTGTACTTGAGGCCCTTGAACTCCTTGCCCCGGAAGTCGACCGACTTGAAGGTCGGCGGCGCGCCCTCGAGCAGGGCGGGCTCGTAGACCTTGGGGCGGATGGCGGCGTGGGGGCAGACCAGCGCGCACTTGTTGCACTGGATGCACAGCTGCGGGTCCCACACCGGGATGTCGATGGCGATGTTGCGCTTCTCCCACTGGGTGGTGGCGGTCGGCCAGGTGCCGTCGGGCGGGAAGGCGGAGACCGGCAGCAGGTCGCCCTTGCCGGCGATCATCACCGACGTGACCCGCTGCACCAGGTCCGGGGCGGCGGGAGACACCAGCGGCGGCCGGGTGCGGGTCGCGGTGACCTCAGCCGGCACGGTCACCTGGTGCAGGTTGGCGAGGGTCTTGTCGACCGCGTCGAAGTTCAGGCGGACGATCTCCTCGCCCTTCTTGCTGTAGGTCTTCTCGATCGACTTCTTGATCTCGGCGATCGCCTCCTCCCGGGGCAGGATGCCGGAGATGGCGAAGAAGCAGGTCTGCATGATGGTGTTGGTGCGGCGGCCCATGCCGGTGTCGCGGGCCACGGCGGTGGCGTCGATGCAGTAGAACCTGAGCTTCTTGTCGATGATGTCCTGCTGCACCTCGCGCGGCAGCTCGTCCCAGACCCGATCCGGGCCGAACGGCGAGTTGACCAGGAAGACCGCCCCCGGCTTGGCGTAGGCGAGCATGTCGTACTTGTCGATGAACACCCACTGGTGGCAGGCGACGAACCTGGCCTTCTTGATCAGGTACGACGAGCGGATCGGGCGGGGCCCGAAGCGGAGGTGGGAGACGGTGACCGCGCCGGCCTTCTTCGAGTCGTAGACGAAGTAGCCCTGGGCGAAGTTCGGGGTCTCCTCGCCGATGATCTTGATCGAGTTCTTGTTGGCGCCGACCGTGCCGTCCGCGCCGAGGCCGTAGAAGACGCCGGTGAAGACGTCGTCCGGGGTGATGTCGAGGTCGTCGTCGACCTCGAGCGACAGGTGGGTGACGTCGTCGACGATGCCGACCGTGAAGTGGTTGCGGGGCCGGTCCGCCGCCAGGTTGTCGAAGATCGCCTTGACCATCCCGGCGTTGAACTCCTTCGACGACAGGCCGTAGCGGCCGCCGACCACGAGCGGCGGCTGGGCGAAGGGGCTGGTCCCCGCGCCGGCGGCCTCGGTCAGCGCGGTCAGGACGTCGAGGTAGAGCGGCTCGGCGACCGCGCCCGGCTCCTTGGTCCGGTCCATGACCGCGATCCGCCGCACGCTCCGGGGCAGGGCGGCGATGAAGTGCGCGGCCGAGAACGGGCGGTAGAGGCGGACCTTGACCACGCCCACCTTCTCGCCCCGCCCGACCAGCCACTCGACCGCCTCGTGGGTGGCCTCGGCGCCGGAGCCCATGATCACCACCACCCGCTCGGCCTCGGGGTGGCCGACGTAGTCGAACAGCTGGTAGTGGCGGCCGGTCAGCTCGCCGAACTGCCGCATCGCCGCCTCGACGTGGGCGGGGCAGGCGTCGTAGTAGGGGTTGCACGCCTCGCGCGCCTGGAAAAAGGTGTCGGGGTTCTGGGCGGTGCCGCGGATGACCGGGCGGTCGGGCGTCATGGCCCGGTCGCGGTGGGCCCGCACCAGGTCGTCCGTGATCATCGCCCGGAGCTCGTTGTCGGTCAGCTCGACGATCTTGTTGACCTCGTGCGAGGTGCGGAAGCCGTCGAAGAAGTGGAGCAGGGGGATGCGGCTCGCGAGGCTCGCCGCCTGGCCGACGCAGGCCAGGTCGTGGGCCTCCTGGACCGAGCCGGAGGCGAGCAGCGCCCAGCCGGTCTGGCGGCAGGCGTTGACGTCGGAGTGGTCGCCGAAGATCGACAGGGCGTGGGTGGCGACGGTGCGGGCGGAGACGTGGAAGATGGTCGAGGTCAGCTCGCCCGCGATCTTGTACATGTTGGGGATCATCAGCAGCAGACCCTGCGACGCGGTGAAGGTCGTGGTCAGGGCGCCGCCCTGGAGGGCGCCGTGGACCGCGCCGGAGGCGCCGCCCTCGGACTGCATCTCGATCACGTCCGGGACCACGCCCCAGATGTTGGTCCGGCCGAGGGCCGACCACTCGTCGGCGAACTCGCCCATGTTGGAGGACGGCGTGATCGGGTAGATCGCGCAGACCTCGTTGATGCGGTGGGCGGTCGAGGCGGTGGCCTCGTTGCCGTCGATCATCACCATGCGTCGTTCGTCCATTCGCAAACCTCCGGGGGCCCGGGACTGGCGGACGGCCGTCACCGGGCAGTCCACCCGCGCGGCGGGGGCGGGTGCGTGTTCACGACCGCGGAGCATAGACCCGCGCGCCGCGCATGGCAAGTGCGTCCTCGACGAGGGGCGGCGACGCCGGGCGGGGCGAGCCGTCTAGCTCCGGCCGCCGGAGCGGGCGCGCAGGCGGCCCAGCCAGACGTTGAGCGGGTGGTCGCGGGGGAGGAAGCCGAGCACCGGCGGTCGGCGCCGGCCGATGCGGTCGAAGATCAGGTTGATCTGGGTGTTGTGGGGCTCCAGCCGGAGGCCGGCGCTCAAGGTCTCGACCGCCTTCCGGCGCTCGCCGCGCTCGAGGTAGACCCGGGCCAGGTTGGCGCGGTGGTCGGGGTCCATGAAGTTGGCCTTGAGCGAGACGTTGCAGTACTCGACTGCCTGGGCGTACTTGCGCCGGACCATGGCGATGCAGAGGCCGTAGAAGGAGAACGCCGAGGCCGCGACGCGCTTGTCGCTGATCGAGCCGCCGGTCAGCGCCGGCAGCTGGCTCTCGAAGATCGTCAGCGCCTCCTCGAACTTCTCCAGGCGGGTGAGGCGGATGGCCTCCTTGATCCGCTCCTGGACCACGACGTTGATCTGCTCCCCGGCCGGTCGTTGCTCTGCCATGGTGCCGAGTATACGCCGTCCCGGCCGTCGCTGTGACAGCCGAGGGCCACCCTCGGTCCCTCGAGGGGACGACAGCCTCACGGTCGAGCCGGGCTCCGTGGGACGCCCCGGCAGGTGGACCTGGGCGCGGACGGTGCCCGCCCGTGGTCCAGGCCGAGGTCGAGGTCGGGCCGCGAGGCGCCGCGGCGGTGCACGCCTCGGCCGGCCGGTGCGCGCCCCGCTACCCGTGTCTCCGCACCACCTCGAGCAGCTCGCGGTGGACGGCCGGCGTCGCGGCCAGGACGTCGCCGGAGAGGAGGACCTCGCCGCCGCCCGCGAGGTCGGTCACCACGCCGCCGGCTTCCTCGACCAAGACGATGCCGGCGGCCACGTCCCACGGCGACAGGGCGTACTCGAAGAAGCCGTCGAAGATGCCGCAGGCGACGTGGGCCAGGTCGAGGGCCGCCGACCCGGGTCGGCGCACGCCCTGGCAGCGGGGCAGCAGGTCGCGCAGGATGGCCAGGTAGGGCTCGAGGCAGTGCATGGAGCGGAACGGGAAACCGGTGGTGAGGAGGGCGAGGTCGAGCCGGTCGCGCTCGCTGACCCGCACCCGCCGGCCGTTCCACCAGGCGCCGTGGCCCCGGGCCGCGCGGAAGACGTCGTCCCGGAACGGGTCCAGGACGACCCCCACCTGCGCCCTGCCGTCCTCGACCACGGCCACCGACACCGCGCAGTGGGGGAAGCCGTGGACGAAGTTGGTGGTGCCGTCGAGCGGGTCGACCACCCACGTCGGACCGTCGCCGTCGCCCACCGCCCCGGCCTCCTCGGACAGAACCCGGTGGGTGGGGAAGCGGTGCCGGATCGCCTCCAGGATCGCCGCCTCGGACGCCCGGTCGGCGGTCGACACCAGGTCGTGGCGGGCCTTCTCGTCCACCGCCCCGGCCGGCAGGCGGCGGAACCAGCGCCGCAGCTCCGAGGCGCCGGCGCGGGCCACCTCCTCCGCCGCGTCGAGGGCGACGAGCGCCTCATCACCTTGAAATAGCACCGCAACCTCCCCGGTTCGACTGACGGGAGCCGACGTGACGAGCTGTTCCTGGTGGCTGCGCGAGATGGTCGTCGACCCGCGGTGCGCGCTGGTCGTCGACGTGACCCTCGACACGCTGCGCTCCGACCCGGGCCTCAAGCTGTGCGAGGGTCTGCGGCTGATCGAGGCGACGCGGACCGCGGTCGCCCGCATGGCGCCGGCGGCGGTCGCCGCCTTCGACGAACGGGTGGTGCCGCGGATGCGGGAGGTCCTGCTCGAGCGGTTCGGCGTCTGCCCGCCCATCACCGGCGGCGACAACTGACCCGGCGGCGCCGGTCGGCGGCCAGCCCAAAGCGTCGATCAGGGGCCTCCGGCGACCTCGGCGAACTCGGGGAGCCCGCGCAGGACCTCGGGCGGCAGGTTGGCCTCCAGCTCGACCGTGACCTCGTCGCTCTCACCCAGGGCGACGCCGCGCACGCTCGCCGCCACCTGGCCCGCGACCCCCGGCCGCAGGTCCGCGAGGTCGAGCGTGACGCGACGGGCGACCTTCTCGCTGCCGTCGCCGCCGCGCACCCGCACCAGCACGGTGAGCTGGCGCAGGTGGTGGACGCCCTGGTTGGCGACCATCAGGTCGACCAGCAGGACCGGCTCTTCGCCGGTGGTGATGGTCGTGGTGCCGAGCGGCCGGATGTCGTGTCGGAGGCGGATGGCCTCGAGCCGCTGCTCCGGGGTCTGGCGCGGGCCGCAGGCGGCGACCGCCAGCGCGGCGACCGCGACGGCCACGCCGTGGCGAAGAAGCTGTCCGTGGGTCATGAGCTCCTCCTGCTCGGGCGGGGAGTGTAGCACTGGCCCGGGATCGCGACGCGACGACCACCAGCCGTCGGCAATCGGCCCTCAGCCCTCAGCTCGCCCCCGCCGGCCCCGGCTCGGGGCCGGCGGGTGGCGGGGCCGAGAGCTGGCAGCCGATGGCTGACGGCTGCGGCGGGCAGAACTCCGCCATCACCCGGCGGACGTAGCCGCGGGTCTCGCGGTAGGGCGGGATGCCGCCGTGGCGCTCGACCGTCGCGGCGCCGGCGTTGTAGGCGGCGAGGGCCAGCGGCAGCGAGCCGAAGCGGTCGAGCAGGTCGCGCAGGTGGCCGGCCCCGCCGCGCAGGTTCTGCTCCGGGTCGAAGGGGTCGGCGACCCGCTGGTCGGCCGCCGCCGAGGGCATGAGCTGGGTCAGGCCGCGCGCCCCGGCGCGCGACACGGCGCGCGGGTCGAAGGCCGACTCGGCCGCCACCAGGGCCGCGAGCAGCCGG
>CAYTJW010000065.1:4239-13487 GCA_964438135.1 uncultured Thermoanaerobaculia bacterium | reverse complement strand
GGCGCCCGGGTACCGTGCCTGGAGGGCGCGCTGGCCGCGGCGCAGGAAGAGCGGCGCCAGCTCGGTGAAGCGGTAGCGGCGGAGGGTGGCCAGGTCGCCGCGGCGCTCGAAGGCCTCGAGCAGCGCCAGGGCGCCGCTGCCGAGGCCGCCGCCGAGCTCGAGCACCTCGCCGAGCGGCCGCGGCGCCCACGCCGCGGCGGCCATGGCGCCGAGGCGGTTGTTGACCGCGTACAGGCTGTTGTCGTTGGAGAAGTAGCGCGGCCAGAGGTCGAACGAGTCGGGGGCGAAGAGCAGCGCCTCGCCGGTGCCCTCGCCGCGCAGGAAGGCGGGCAGCACCGCGGCGGCGTGGTTCGCGAGGCGGAAGGAGGGCAGGGCGGCGGGGTCGTGGGCCGCCTGCGCCGCCTCGGTCTCGGCCGGGTCGGGCTCGGGCAGCGGGCCGAGGGCGCGGTAGCGGGCGCGGCCGTCGCTGGCGAGTCGCTCCACCAGGCCGCGGCCCGAGAGCAGGCGCAGCGCCCAGTCGAGCACCACCGCGGCGCGGCCTTGGTCGAGCCCGGCGCGGGAGGAGAGCGCCGCGACCTCGACCGGTTCGGCGAGGGCGTCGGCGAGCCCGTGGGCGCGCAGCAGGCCGAGCACCAGCCGGACGACGTGCTCCTCGAAGAGGTCGCAGGTCCGAACGAAGCGGTCGTCGAACAGCGGCAGCACCTCCGCGGGCAGCAGCTCGGCGCGCCGGTCGCGGCCGCCGCTCTGCGGGGTGACCACCGGGGACATGGGCGGAGTCTAGCGGGGAGGTCAAGCGGTGTCGAGTGGAGCGGAGCGGGGTCGGCGGAAGTGGAGGGGGGCGGGAGGGTTGCAGTCGGCGGGCATGCGGCCGGGTATGCGGGCGTCAACCGGCGTGGTGGGCGCTGTGGAGGGTGTCGGGGATACGGGACGGATGCGAACGGACAGGGGGACGACATGGGCAAGGACAGGGGCGAGGAGACGTTTCGGGTGTCGCGGGACGGGGCGCGTGACCTGGTCTTCGTCGGGCGGCTGGTGGGCGAAGGGGAGCACGGCACCGGGGGCTCGAGTGGGTACGCGCGCGACTGGACGCGGGGCACGGTGGTCAAAATCTACCTGACGGCCGGCCGGCGCATCGTGACGGCGGTTCACCAGTGGTCGAGGTGGCAGGGGGAGGGCGACCTGTACCGGGCGGCGGCGCACGAGACGGGGGCCGCGGCGCTGGCGTGGCTGGTGGATGACTGCGGGGGCGTGCTGGGCCCGGCGTCGAAAGCGGCGTGGGAAGCGGCATGCGCGTCGTGCCCGGAGCTTGCGGGGCAGGACGTCGAGGGGGTCGAGTGAAACCCGCGGGCGGGGTGCCGGAGGTGGAGGTGGAGCTCTCGACGCCGGAGGCGCTGACGGCGGAGCTGGCGGACGGTGACCGGCGCAGGGTGGAGCGGAAGTTGGCTCGGTTGCGGCGCATGGACCGCCGCCGGTCGGCGGCGCGGCTCGAGGCGGGGGCGGACCTGGTGCGGGAGGAGCTGCGGCGGCAGGTCGTGCAGGCGTTGCCGTGGGAGGTCGGTGCGGCGGACGCGCTGGCCGCGGCAGGCGAGGTGGTGCTGGCGCAGGGCGGGGTTGCTGACCTGCTGGCGGTGCTGGTGGCGCTGGCGGTCCGGCGCCACCGCATCAACCGGGCCGGCGCGGCGTGGGTGCGGCCGTGACCGAGTGCAACAGCTACTGCCGGATCTGCGGGGCCGAGGACGAGGGCGCCGGGGTCGAGTACCGGGGGGCGTGGTGGGATGCGGACGAGGGGTGGCGGATCTCGCCGCTGTGCGCGTCGTGCTGGGGTGAGGCGAAGGCGGGGCAGCCGAAACCGGCCGACTTCGCCTACGCGCGGCGGGTGTCTCGGTCGAGCGTCGAGGTGGTGCTCGACGCGTGCGGCGGCGATCTGGACGGAGCCGAGGTCTAGCTGGCGGACCTTCAGGGGGACGAGTGACTGCCGCGGCCGCGGTGGCCATGACCCGGTTGGTGTCGGTGGTGGCGCTCCAGCCGGTCGAGGATCCTCCGGTCGTGGTCGGGTCGCGGCTGTGGGCTGCTGCCGGCGCGGTGCCGGGCCGGGTGGTCGAGGCGGTGCTCGAGGGGGAAGAGCTGGTGCCGTTCGGGGCCGGCGGGCCGTGGTGCCGGGCGGTGGAGTGCCGGCGCTACCGGTGCCGGGTCGAGGTCGCGGACGGCGTCGAGCTGGACGGGGCGGAGCTGGCGGTGGTCCAGGTCGAGACGGACACGGGGTGGAGCACGTGTGACAGGTGCAACCGTGTGGCGGAGGTGGTGTGCGGGTGGTCCGGCGGGCGTCTGATCGGGGCCTACTGCCGGCGCTGCTGGGCGTCGTTGGGTGGTGAGGACGTGAGGTAGAAACAGTCCGGCCGGGCGGTTGGCGCCGTCCGGCCGGTGTCCCGCTCCAGCGTGAGACGGGGGCTACTCGCGCCTCGAGTCTCACGCTGGCGGCGGTCCGCTGTCAAGCGGTCGGGGGTGCGGCGGTGAGACTTGGGGTGCTAGCTCGGATGGGCGCGCGCGCGGGCCGCCTCGCGGCGGTACCACGCCAGCTTCCGGTGCTTGGGGCAGCAGTAGCGGTCCTGGGGCCGGCGGGCGGTGAACACTGCACCGCACCCGTCGAGGGCGCAGGTGACGAAGCGGGTTTCCGTGTCGGTGCTCGACGGGGTGCGCGCGGTCAGCAGGCGGAGGGCGGCGAACGTCCAGAGCACGCCTCCGAGGTCGCGCGGCAAGAGGTGGAGCTGCGAGACGTGGCGGGGGTCGGTGGCGCGGAGGACGGGTCGAACGCGCCAGCGGTCGAGGCCGCGGGCGACGTCGTCGTGCATGTCCTGCCAGCGGGCGGCGAGCTGCTCGCGGTACTGAGCCGCGGCGGGGTCGCGTCTGGCGCTGGCTCGGGGAGCCTGACGGCGGAGGTCGGCCAGGGTGGAGAGGACGTCGGCCATGCGCGCTGCCTCGGTGGTCCAGAGGGCGAGCGGCTCGGCAAAGAGGGCGCGCCCGGTCGGGTCGAGGGCGGGGCTTCCATCTGGCGCGGTCACGGTGCGGGCTGCCACCCATCGGAGGAAGCCGTAGCGGGCGGCGAAGGCGGCGACCCGTGGGGGGCTGCCGCCGGCGAGGGCGAGGAAGGCGGCGAGCATGTCGGCCCGCTCGGCGGCCGGGTCATAGGGCTGCCCGGTGAGGCTGTCGGCCTGGAAGTCGTCCGGGGGGTTCCACTGGTCCGGGTCGGGGTGGTCGGCCGGCGCGGGCGTCGGGTCGGTCTGGAAGAGGTAGGCGAGGTGGAGCACGTCGGGGATGACGTGGCCGGCGGCGATGACGAGCGGGCCGACGGGGAGCACGGGCTCCCGACCCGGGGGGAGGGCGACGAGGGTTGCGGAGGGGTCGGGGGCGTCGTCGTCGAAGGGGGGCTCGAGGTAGTCGGCGCAGCAGGGGCCGGCGGCTGTGGGCAACCGGTCGCTGACGGTGACGGTCCAGGTCGGGGGGAGACGGTAGAGACGGATGGGGACGAATGGGCCGGTACGTGGGCGGCGGGTCGGTGGCATGACTAGACGCTACACTAGACGGCTAGACGATCACAAGAGCAAGCCCTAGGTTGGGGCATGGGAGGTCACGAATGGACGGACGCATGGTAGGTGTCGGGTACCTGGTCGAGCGCGGGTTGGTGCCGACCCGGGCGGCGGCGTACAACCTGGTGGCGAGGGGCGTGCTGCCGCCGGGGGTCGTGGTGCGGCTCGGGCGGCGGCTGCTGGTGGCGCCTGGGCCGCTGGAGCGGTGGCTGGCGGACGGGGGGACCGTAATGGTGCCGTCGGCGGCGGAGGGGGAGGTGGAGCCGTGAGCGCCGCGGCGGGCAGAGACGGAGCGGCCGGGGTCGCCACCCCGGCCGAGGATGTCGCGGGAACCACGCCCCCGCGCAGGCAGCACCAGCACGAGCAGTATGGGGCCGGCGGGGCCGGAGCGCAACCCCTGTCCCGGCTCGGCCGGGCGGCGATGGCGTACGTGGAGCGGCTGCGGTGGCCGGTGTTCCGGCTCGGGCCGAGGTCGAAGGTGCCGCTAGCGGGGTCGCACGGGGTGCATGACGCGACGGCGGACGTCGAGACGGTGCGGCGCTGGTGGCGCGAGTCGCCAGCGGCGAACATCGGCCTGGCGGCCGGGGCGGTGGCCGGCTGGTGGGCGCTCGACGTTGACCCGAGGAACGGCGGCGAGCTGACTCTGTCGGATCTCGAGGCCGAGCACGGGCGCGTGCCGGATACGGTCATGCAGGCGACCGGCGGCGGCGGCCTGCACTATCTGTTTCGGTGGCCGGCTGACGGTCGGTTGCCGTGTCGGTCGGCCGGCGCCGGGCTTGATGTGAAAGGCCAGGGCGGGTACATCGTCGCCGCGCCGTCGGTCCATCCGTCCGGCGGCGAGTACGTGTGGCTCGAGCTGTGCCGCCCGGGCGCGGTCCAGATCGCTGCGGCGCCAGAGTGGCTGCTCGAGCTGGTGTGCGATCCGCCGGAGACGGGCGAGCGGGCCGCACATACCGCGGCGGAGTGGGCCGCGCTCGTCCAACCGGTGGAGGCTGGCAGTGGTCGTCACGAGCGTCTTCTACGGGTCGTCGGGCTGCTGGTTGAGCGTCTGCCGGCGCCTGTGGCGCTCGACCTGGCGCGGCTGTGGGCGGCTGCTCGTCTACGGCCGCCGCTGGATGACCGGGATCGTGACCGGGTCATCAGCTACGTGCTGAGGAAGAAGGAACGCGAGCTGCGGGAACGCGAGGGGGATGCGGCCGGGGTGTTCCATGAGTAGCGGCGCCGATGCCGCCGCGGCGCGGGTCGCGTCTCTCCAGGATGCGAAGAACGCGAAGAAGAGGCCGCCGCGGGCGAGCAAGAAGAAGTCGGCGGCGCAGGAAATGGTCGAGCTGGTCTTGGCGTCGGGCGCGGAGCTGTGGCATACGCCGTCGCCTGACGGCTTTCTGTCCGCCGCCGTCAACGGCCACGTCGAGCATCACAAGTTGCGGTCCGGGTCCGGCCGGCGATACCTGACCGGGCTCTACTACGGCGCGACCGGGAAGGCGCCGGGATCGCAGGCGCTCCAGGATGCGGTAGCCACGTTGGACGCTATCTGCGTCCACGGTCGGCCGGCAGCCGAGGTGGCGCTGCGGGTCGGTGGCGCTGGGGGCCGGGTGTACCTCGATCTGGGGCGTGCTGATTGGTCGGTTGTCGAGGTCGGGACGGACGGCTGGCGCGTGGTCGAGTCGAAGGCGTCTCCGGTCCGTTTCCGGCGGCCGCGGGGTCTCGGTGCGCTGCCGGTGCCGGTGCGGGGCGGCCGGGTGGACGCGCTGCGGTCGCTGCTGCGCGTCTCCGACTCGGGGTGGGCGCTGGCGGCGGCGTGGATGGTAGCGGCTCTGCGGCCGGTCGGTCCGTATCCTGTCCTCCTCGTCCAGGGCGAGCAGGGCGCCGGCAAGAGCTGCGGCGTGCGGACCATGCGGCGGGTGATTGACCCGTCGGTGTGCGGTTTGCGGTCGCTGCCGCGGGAGGATCGGGACCTGGCGATAGCGGCCGGCAACGGCTGGGTCGTGTCCTACGACAACGTCTCGAGCCTGCCGGTGTGGCTGTCGGACGCGCTGTGCCGTCTCGCGACCGGCGGCGGGTTCGGTACGCGTCAGCTGTACTCGGACGACGAGGAGACGCTGATAGACGCGGTCCGGCCGGTGGTTCTCAACGGGATCACTGACGTGGTGTCGAGGCCGGATCTTGCGGATCGGTGCTTGATGGTGACGCTCGAGGCTATCGACGATGACTCCCGGCGCGAGGAGTCGAAGTACTGGGTGGAGTTGGACGGGATCTCGGGCGAGGTTCTGGGCGGGCTGCTTGACGCGGTGTCGTCGGGGCTGGCGCGCCTGCCGGACGTTCGCCTGCCGCGCCTGCCGCGGATGGCTGACTTTGCGGTGTGGGCCACCGCGTGTGAGGCGGGGTTGGGTCTCCGTGACGGGGAGATTCTCGAGGCGTACGCGGGTGTTCGTCGCGACCTGGTGGCGGTCACGCTCGACGGTGACCCGGTGGCCGGGGCGCTGCTGCGCTGGCTTGACGGGCGGGCTGCTGAGCGTCTGCCGGATGAGTGGCGCGGCACGTCAAGTGCGCTGTTCTCCGAGCTGGCCGCGACGTTCGGGGAGCGGCGGCCGCCGTCTGACTGGCCTACCACGGCGCGGGGTCTGAGCGGGACGCTGCGGCGTCTGGTACCAGCTCTGCGGGCTCAGCACGTCGAGGTGGTCGCGCCGCGGGAGGGTGGGCGGCGAGGGCACGGGGGCGCGCGAATGTGGGTGGTGCGTGATTCCCGTGAGCAGAGTGAGGGTGCGGACCGTCACCACCGTCACCACAGTCAAGAGGTCAACGGGGGAAAGAGTTTAGGTGGTGACGGTCGGGTGACGGTGGTGACGGTTGGTGACGGTTGCGGTGACGGTCCGGGTGACTGTGGTGACGGTAGGGGTAGCGGGTGCCGGTCCAACCGTCACCCTGGAAACGCAATGGGGGCGGGCATTGCGGCCGGTGGTGACGGTGGTGACGGTTCAAGTCCTTACCCTTCTTCTTGTGATGACGGGGGCGACGATGAACACGTGCTCTGAGCTGCTCGAGTCGCTGTCGGCGGCCGGGGTCGAGGTCGTCCTACGGGACCGGGATCGGGTGGTCGTGCGGCCGTGGTCGAGGGTACCGGCCGAGCTGGTGCCGGTGCTCGAGGGGAGCAGGGGCGAGCTGCTCGAGCTGCTGCGGTCCAGGGCGCCGGCCGAGGTCGTCCAGCTCGCGCCGTGTGCCGCGGATCTCGCCGCGGCTGACGCGTGGTGCGACGAGCAGGGGTCGGGTCGGTGGCGCTGGCGGTTCCGGTACCGGGTGCTGCGGCAGCTGGGGCGGGCGCACGCTGAGGCGCTCGAGACGTGCCAGCGCGAGGCCGGAGGTGGGGCGTGAGCCGGGGGCCGGGGTACTGGCAACGGCTGGTGCTCGGCCTGGTCGCGCTGGCTGCGGACGGCGTGGTGGAGCTGCGGTGGCGGGTCGAGGACGCGCTCGACCGGCGGTTGACTGCGGCTGAGGCGTCGGCGGTCAACCGTGCGGCGTGGTCGCTGTCGGATCGCGGGCTGGCGACGGTGTGGCGTGGGTGGGTGACGCGCGACGGCCGGCGGTACGTGGTGCTGCTGGTGGGCGGGCCGGACGTGCCGGCGGAGCGGCCGTGGCAGGCGCGGAGCGGCTACACGTCGAGGTCGAAGCGGGGGGACGGTCTAAGTGTGGAAGGGTGCAACGGTTCTAGGGTTCCACACTTAGCGGGAGGTCGGCATGCGTGAGCTGTCGGAGGATGGGGTGGACGAGATGAAGGGCGCGCTGCTCGAGCTGCTGGGGCGCGCTGTCGAGGCCGGGGCTCCGCGCGACGAGGTGGACAAGGTGGCGGCGGCGGTGGTCGAGGCGTGGACGCGGGGGGTGGAGTCGTTCCGGGCGTGCTGCGAGGCGCTCGCGCGCCGGTACCCGGTGCCGTCGGGGTGGGAAGAGCACGACGTCATGTGTCCAGCACTCGAGGGCCAGGCGTGCACGTGCCGGGCGTGGGGGGTCGGTGAGCGGCCCGGGGAGGTGCAGTGATGGCGGCTGCTCGGCCAGGTCGAGGGACGGCGGGGCCGGCGGCTGCGGTCGGGATGGCGAGCGCCGGGCCGTTGGGGCCGTGGCATCTCGACCCGGTCGGGTACCGGCTGGTCAACGTGGTGGAGGACGTTGAGCTGTCGTTGCCGCCGCTGGGCGACTGCCGGCGGCTGTGGGCGGTGGCGTGCGAGGGCGCGGCGACGTACGGCGCGGAGTGCGGGGCGCTGGTCGAGGCGCTGGCGTCGGTCTTCACGGTGCCGGCGGTGGTGGCGCGGCCGTCGCTGGTGCCGGAGCGCGAGGTGAGGCTGTGGGTCGAGCTGCTGGCGCAGGGCCGGCGGCCGTCGGGGGCGGTGCGGTCGCACTACATCCGGCGGCCTGGGGACGTGGCGGCCGAGGTGCGGGCGCTGCTCGGGGGTGGGCGGTGACGGTGGCGGTCCGTGGGGGCCGGCCGCGGCTGGAGCAGCATCCGAGCGGCCACTGGCTGCGGCAGCTCGAGGCGGTCGAGGCGTACCGCGCGGCGCATCCGGTGTCGGACGTCGAGGCCGCGGCGCGGTTCGGCCTGAGCCTGAAGGCGCTGAAGCTGCGACGCAAGCGGTACCGGGAGCTGTTCGGGAGTGGTTGCGGGGCTGTTGCGGTCCCGGTCGGGGGCCGATGATGGGGGTGATGATGGCGACGAAGTCTCTTGCGTGTTGCGGCGCCTGCGCGGTGCTCGGCGGGCTGGTGAGGACGGGGCTACGGCCGCACGGGCCGCGGCTCGACGAGAAGGCGGCGCGGGCGAAGGTGCCGCGGTTCTCGGATGACCCGGAGGGCGCGGCGGCCGAGCTGCGGCTCGGCACGGCGGAGTCGCTGGCCGCGGCTCGCCATCGCGAGCTGCTGGTCGCGCGCGAGGCTGTCGAGCGGCTTGCCGCGGCCTACGATGCCGCGCTAAGCGGCGACGGGGCGCGTGCAGGCGTGCAGGCACGGCGGGCGCTGCGCGAGGCGGAGGACACGGCGGCCGTGGCGGAGCGACGCTGGGGGCTGGCGCTGGCGGAGGTGGCCGCGGCCGAGGACGGGCTACAGGCCGCGTGGGCCGAGGTGGGGGGGCGCCTGGCCACGCAGGTACACCGGGAGCTGCTGGAGCCGGTGCGAGAGGCCATCCGGGAGACGCAGGCGCGCCTGAAGGCGCTGGGCGAGCTGCGCGGGCTTTACCATGGGCACGTGTCGGCGTTGGGCCGCAACCGGCGGCTGCTGGTGTCGGTCGTGCGGCCGGTGACGCTTGGCGTCCCTGGCAGGGACGAGACGGTTACGCGCGAGGTGCAGGAGCGGCTACCGCGGGAAGAGGCGGAGCGGCTGGTGCGGCAGGGGCAGGCGCGGTACAGCGACGCGTGGCGCTGCGGAGCGGAGGTCGAGCATGGGTGAGGTGTCGGAGGCGTTCGCGGGCCTGGTGGCGTGGCGCGACGCGGAGCGGCTGGCGAAGGCGGAGGCGAGGCGCGTTGAGGTCGAGCGGGAGGACGCGCTGCTGGCGGAGTCGTTGCCGGTGCCGGCCGAGCTGCTCGGCGCACACTGGGGCGGCGCACCGCTGCGGCTGGCGCCGGGCGTGGTGGCGGCGCTCGAGGCGCAGGCGGAGCCGGTCGCGGCTGCGGCCGAGCTGGTGGCGGT
>CAYTJW010000065.1:0-4139 GCA_964438135.1 uncultured Thermoanaerobaculia bacterium | reverse complement strand
GTGACGTCCGCTCTGCCGCGCGAGCAGCTCGGCGCGGTGTCGGTCGGGAGCGGCGAGGCGTGGCTGTCGGATCGGCTGCTCACGTCGCTGTCTGATGCGGTGCTTGACGGCACGCTGGCGCACGAGCTGGCGCACGTCGCGGTGCATCCTGACACGACCGAGGCGGCCGCGGACGCGCAGGCGTCGCGCTGGGGCTTCGCCCGGCCGGAGTGAGGGATGCGGTGCTGGCACGAGGGGTAACCCACACGCAAGTCTCCAGGTCTGAGCTACAAGACCGGCGCGCAAAGCGAGTTCACACACACGGTACTTTCTGCCGTTTCGGCTCGAGATGATGGGTGAGAATCCGCAGTGAGGGGCAGGAAGCCGGTTCCGTCGGCGGTCAAGGCGGCCCGGGGCACGCGGGATCGGTCGGTCGAGCGGATGGGCGGGGTTGAGGTCGAGGCGCCGGGGGATCTGCGGCGCGCTCCATCCTGGCTGACGAAGGATCAGAAGCGGCTGTGGCGGTACGCGGTGGCGTCGGCTCCGCCGGGGCTGCTGCGGCTGCTCGACGCGAGCATCTTGGCGGTGTGGTGCGTGAGCACGGATCTGTACCGGCGGGCCATGGCGGACGTGGAGAAGTACGGCTTGGTGGTCAAGGGCCCGGCGGGGCCGCTGCCTAACCCGGCGCTGGCGATTGCGGCGCGGCAGGCGCAGGCGGTGACGAAGGCGGTTGAGTTGCTCGGCTTCGCGCCAGCTGCTCGGGCTCGGGTGCGGGTGCAGCCGACGGCGGAGGGGTCGCGGCTGCGGGCGTTCTTGGAGGATCGGAGCAAGCCCGAGGCGCCGGGGGAGACGGTCCAGTGACGGGGACGGGGTACCGGCTGGCGCGGTGCGGGGTGTGCGGGCGGCGCCATCGGGTGGGGCCGGGGGACGTGACGGGGTGGTGCGGGGCGGCTGGCCGCTTCGTGGTGGTGGTGCGGGGCGCCGGGGATCGGCTCGAGCTGCGGCTACCGCGGCCGTGGTCGGACGTGGCTGCTGGGCTTGACTCGGCTGTGCTCGCTGCTGCTGCGGCGCTTGGGGGCGAGGATGGGCCGCAGTCGGCGTGACGAGCGGTTGGACGTGACGGCTGCGGAAGCGCGGGTGGAGCGGCCGCATCGGCGGCGGGTGACCGGCCGGCGGTTGGTGTCGTCTGGGGTGGCGACCGCGGCCGAGCTCGTGGGGCATCTCGAGGACGGGGACGAGGTCTCGGGGTTGACTAACGGTCAGTGGAGCCTGATTGACCTGCTCGAGCACGTGCTGAGCGAGACCGGGCCGGCGCACGTGGCGGTGAGCACATGGACGATGGGGATCTACGATCAGGCGCAGGCGTTCCGGTTCTACCAGGAGACGAGGGCGCTTTCGTGGCGGTGGTTGCTCGACCCGTCGATGTTCTCGCGGCGGCCGGAGCTGGCGGGGACGATGGTGGAGCGGTTCGGGGTGGCGTCGTTCCGGGCGGTGAACGTGCACGCCAAGTTCGCGACGGTGACGGGCGGTCGGTTAGACGTCTGCGTGAGGTCGAGCATGAACCTGAACCCGAACAAGAGGCTGGAGGCGTTCGACGTGTCGTGTGACCGCGCGCTGGCGGCCTACTACCTGCGGTTCGTTGACGACGTCTTTGCTCGGGTGCGGGAGACGCGGGACGGGGCGGTGACGCAGTCGCGGGCGTTCTTCCAGGGGATTCTGGCTGCGCTCGAGACGCACCGCGAGGCGTCGGAGTCGATGCCCGGGGCGGCGAGGTCGAGCCTGCGGGAGATGGGCGCCGAGCTGCAACCGTGGGCGTGGGTGGACTGAGGCCGAGGTTCGGCAGCCGCTACTCGCTCGAGTAGCTCCGGCCGGTCGCGGTCGAGGCGGCGGACGGCGTAGGTGGCGTCGTTCGAAATCATGGTATTACCATGATTTCCACGCCTCGGCCTGCCCTGAGTCGCTTGGTCGAGGAGGTCGAGCGCCTCGGGGTCATCCGCCGCCAGCCGCTTGATGTTGCCACCACGGGGTCTCCCCTCGCGCGCGCGGGCCAGTGGAACGAGACCGACGCACGTCGGTCTCGTTCGGTGCGGTCTCCCCTCGCGCGCGCGGGCCAGTGGAGAGGCGAGCCAGAAACGCCAGCCCGGATCTGGGTCTCCCCTCGCGCGCGCGGGCCAGTGGCTGCCGCTGTGGCTGCGCCTGGCCGTCGGGCCATACCGGGACATAGGGTGGGGTCGGAAACGCGGTCTGAGGGGCGTATACGCGGTCGTTTCTCAGTGATGAGACGCGGTCGCGGGCGTTGGCTGCTGCGGGTGGTGCGTCAGGTGGGGAAGCTCGCGTAGCAGGCGCTCGAGTACTCGAGAGGGCCGTCCGGGTGACTCTTGCTCTGGGCAAGGCGCTCGCGAAGCGAGGGCCGGGGTGGTAGGTGATTGGAACTGGGGCTGCGGGTACGACCGCCACCGCCTCCGCGCGCTTGCGGTTCGGCTGCGGTTGACGGGGCTTGACAGGGGGTGGCTGGGGGGTGTAGCGTCGGGGCATGGCTAAGCGATGCTTGAAACCCGATATCCCGGAGGGCGCGGCGGTGTGGCGGGCGGCTGGCGTAGGGGCGCCGCGGCCGGGGCGGGTGATGCTGGCGTTGACGGCTGCCGAGAAGGCGCGGCTGGAAGCGTTCGGGCAGCGGGTAGGGCTGCCGGCGGCGGTGGCGGCGCGGGGGTTGATTGCTCTCGCGCTTGACCGGCTGGAGGCTGAGGGGAAGGGGGGTGGAACGTGAGCGGGTGCTATCTGGGGGCGATAGCACGCAGCCGCAACGCTCTGCGCCGTAGGCGGTTGACCGCTGCCACATCCCGGGTGCATCCGGCGGCGGGGCCTGGCCGGGGCTGAGGCCGTGCCGTCGGAGATCACGCGCCGCGAGGGGGCCGGTGGGCGCGTTTCCTGGACGGTGCAAGTGCGGGTGGGGCGGAGGCCGGACGGTCGGCCTGTGTGGCGCTGCCAGACGTTCGCGCTCGAGCGCGAGGCGAAGGCGTGGCGCGACCGGCTGCGGGGCGAGCTGGAGCAAGGGTTGGCCGTGCAACCGACCCGGCAGACGGTCGAGGAGTACCTGTTGGAGTGGCTGCGGGTGGCGTCTGCCAGCGGCCACGCGCGGGCGAACACGCTGGCGACTTACGAGACGCTCGTCCGGCTCTACATCGTGCCGAGGGTCGGCCCGCGGCCGCTTGCGGAGCTGACTCCTTTGGCGCTCGAGTCGATGTACGCGGAGCTGGTGGAGGGGGGCCTTGCGGGCTCGACGGTGCAGCGGGTCCACAGCTGCTTGCGGGTGGCGGTCAAGCGCGCGCTCCGGCTGCGGCTGCTGGCGCATGACCCGACGGCCGGGGTACGGGTGCCGCGGGCGGTGCGGCGGGAAATGCTGTACCTGACGGCGGAGCAAGCGTCGCGGCTACTCCAGGCGGCGCAGGGGGAGTACCTCTTTCCGGTGCTAGCGCTGGCGCTGGCGACGGGGGCGCGGCCGTCGGAGTACCTCGGGCTGCGGTGGGCGGACATCGACCTGGTCCGGGAGCGGGTGCACATCCGGCGGGCGCTGGTGGACGTGAAGCGGCCGGG
Source organism: uncultured Thermoanaerobaculia bacterium (assembly GCA_964438135.1). GTDB lineage: Bacteria > Acidobacteriota > Thermoanaerobaculia > Thermoanaerobaculales > Sulfomarinibacteraceae > CAYTJW01. Next base: position 566 of record CAYTJW010000065.1, on the reverse strand, counting down.
GGCGCGGCAGCGCGTGGCTGTCGAGGACACGAAGACGCGGGGATCGGCACGAGAGGTGCCGGTGACCGGGCGCGAGGTGGCGGTCCTACGGTCGTGGCGAGCGCGGCAGGGCGAGGCGCGGTTGGCGGCCGGCGAGCTGTGGCAGGGCGCCGCCGGGCTCGAGCTGCTCGTGTTCACAGACGAGGTGGGGCGGCCGTTGACTCTGTCGCGGGTGGGGCATCATCTCCGGCGGCTGCTGGCCGCGGCCGAGCTGCCGCACGTGCGGCTCTACGATCTACGCCACACGTGCGCGACGGCGCTGCTAACGGCCGGGGTCCATCCGAAGGTGGTGGCGGAGCGGCTCGGGCACAGCTCGGTCATGCAGACGCTCGACACCTATTCCCACGTGGTGCCGCGGCTGGCGGGCGACGCGGCCGAGGTGTTGGGCGGGCTCTTCCTGGGGTGGATACAGGCGGGATGCAAGGGGGCGTCGGACAGGCAGGGTGGCGCGCCGTGAACACTTGGCGAGCGAGTGACTTGCGACCGCGCAGTACCTGACTTCCGGTATATCGGCGGAGGATAGCACG
>CAYTJW010000064.1:0-13635 GCA_964438135.1 uncultured Thermoanaerobaculia bacterium | reverse complement strand
GCAGGGTCAGGCGCCGCTCCGCCTCGGGCTCCCGCTCCGCCAGCGCGAACAACGCCTCGGCCAGGTCGCGGTTGGCCGGCCCGCGCGGCCACGACGGCGGCTCAGCCCGCGGCATCGGCGAGGGTGAACTCCCAGGCGCAGTAGCGCCCGGCCGGCGCGTCCGGCGGGCAGTGCAGGCAGCGGCAGCGGAGGCGGGGGTCGACGGTGGCGGCGAAGGTCGCGAACTCGACCTCGCCGACGGAGCGGCAGGGGAAGTCGGCCAGCCCCTTGCGGCGGCGGGTCTCCTGCACCCGGCAGACGTCCATCTCGAACCGCAGGCTCCGGCCGCCGTCGGCCCAGTCGACGTGCTGCTGGTTGACCAGGCTGTACATGCGCAGGGACAGCGCCCGCTCGAGCTCGACCAGGCCGCCGTTCTCCTCGAGCCCGAAGGTGCTCGCGAGCCGGCGCGCCTCGGCCGCGGCGAAGCGTCCCCAGGCGCGCGCGTCGAGGTCGATGGCCGCCTCCATCCCGAGCCGCTCCTCGGCGGCGAGGAACCAGCACCCGTCGTGCGCGAGCCAGTTCTTGGCGAACATCGCCAGGGCCTCGAGCAGCTGCTCCCGGCTCATGTCGGCGTAGGCGTTCATCGGTCCTCCCCGGGAGCCCGGCGGTGCCCGGCGGTGCCCTACGGCAGGGTAGCAGAGGGGCACACCGGTGGCTGCAGCCCGGCTCGGCCCCGCGGCGAACGCCCCCCAGGGGCCGGCGGGGGGACCCGGTGGTCGTCAGCGCGAGAGCTCAGTAGCGGTCGAGGTAGCGCTCCAGCTCCCAGCGGTGGATCTGCTGGATGTAGTCGGCCCACTCGCGCCGCTTGTTGAGCAGGAAGTGGCGGAAGATGTGCTCGCCGAGCGCCTCCCGCATGACCCGGTCGCGCTCGAGAGCGTCCAGCGCCTCGTCGAGGTGTGCCGGCAGCTGGCGGATGCGCAGGCGACGCTTCTCCCGCTCGCTCATCTCGAAGATGTTGCGGTTGACCGGCGGTCCGCAGTCGAGCCCCCGCTCGATGCCGTCCAGGCCGGCAGCGATCATCACGGCCAGGGCCAGGTAGGGGTTGCAGGACGGGTCCGGCACCCGCACCTCGCAGCGGGTGCCGACGCCGCGCCGGGCCGGCACGCGGATCAGCGGCGAGCGGTTCTTCTCCGACCAGGCGACGTTGACCGGCGCCTCGTAGCCCGGCACCAGGCGCTTGTAGGAGTTCACCAGGGGGCTGGTCACGGCGACGAACGCGCGGGCGTGGGCGAGCAGCCCGCCGATGTACGCCCGCGCCACCGGCGACAGCTGCCACGGCCCCTCCGGGTCGTGGAAGGAGTTGTCGCCCGAGAGGGTGAAGAGCGACTGGTGGGTGTGCATGCCGGAGCCGTTGACCCCCGCCAGCGGCTTGGGCATGAAGGTGGCGTAGAGGCCTCGCGCCTGGGCCACGCGCCGGACCACGAAGCGGAAGGTGACGATCGCGTCGGCGGTGGTCACGGCGTCGCCGTAGCGGAAGTCGACCTCGTGCTGGCCGGGCGCGACCTCGTGGTGGGCGGCCTCGACCTCGAAACCCATCGCCTCCAACGCCAGGGTGATCTCCCGCCGCGCCTCCTCGCCCAGGTCGCGCGGCGACAGGTCGAAGTACCCGCCCGCGTCGTGGGTCTGCGGCGCCAGCTCGTCGCCGCCGTTGCGCTGGAAGAGGAAGAACTCCGCCTCCGGTCCGACCATCGCCCGGTAGCCCATGCGCTCTGCCCGCTCGACCACCCGCTTCAGGGCGGTCCGCGGGCAGCCGTCGAACGGCTCACCCGCCGGGGTCACCACGTCGCAGACCAGGCGGCCCACCCGGCCGGTGTCGCTCTCCCACGGGAAGACCTGGAAGGTGCCGAGGTCGGGCACCAGCAGCATGTCCGACTCCTCGATCCGGGTGAAGCCCTCGATCGACGAGCCGTCGAACATGATCTGGCCGTCGAGGGCCTTGGCGAACTGGGTCTCGGGCACCTCGACGTTCTTGATCACGCCGTCGATGTCGGTGAACTGCAGGCGCAGGAAGTGCACGTTCTCGGTCTTCACCCGAGCCAGGATCTCGCCGGCTCCGACTGCCATGTTGACACCCCCTTCCGGGTCATCCCGCGCATTCTCGTGACGGAAACCGGTCCTGTCAAGACGTCGGTGCACGCTCTGACGGCCGGCATCATGTCGAACGGCTGGAATCGATGATGCGCTTCAGATACCCTCCGCCCCGCTATACTGGCCGCGGAGGCGACCATGAGCCCTGTCCCCGACCGTGCCGCCGCCTGGGCCCTGTTGACCGAGTTCACCGACCAGCCGGCCCTGCTCAAGCACGCCCTCGCCGTCGAGGCGGCGATGCGCGCCTACGCCCCCCGCTTCGGCGGGGACCCCGAGGTGTGGGGGGTGGTCGGGCTGGTGCACGACTTCGACTACCAGCAGAACCCGACCGAGGACACCCACCTCCACGTCGGCGTCCGCATCCTCGCCGAGCGGGGCTGGCCCGAGGAGCTCGTCCGCGCCATTGCCGGGCACGCCGACTACATGGGTGTTCCACGTGACACGCCCCTGGCCAGGGCGCTGTTCGCGACCGACGAGCTGTGCGGCTTCCTCACCGCCTGCGCCCTGGTCCGGCCCGACCGCTCGATCGCCGCCGTCGAGCCGGGCTCGGTCAAGAAGAAGCTGAAGGACAAGGCCTTCGCCCGCGGCGTCAACCGCGACGACGTGCGGCGCGGGGCGGCCGAGCTGGAGGTCGAGCTGGACCAGCACATCGCCTTCGTGCGCGACGCCATGGCCACCGTCGCCGCCCGGCTCGGGCTGCCGCCTGGGTAGCTGTCAGCCTTCAGCGGTCAGCGGTCGGCTCGCCGGCCCACCCGGCGAGGCGCGGGGTCGGGCGGCGGAAGCTGAGCGCTGACCGCTGGAGGCTGACGGCTAGGGCTGGCCGATCCGCTCCAGCCCGCCCAGGTAGGGCCGCAGGACCTCGGGCACGGTCACGCTGCCGTCGGCCCGCTGGTAGTTCTCCAGCACCGCCACCAGGGTCCGGCCGACCGCCAGCCCCGAGCCGTTGAGGGTGTGGAGGAGGCGGGGCTTGCCGCCGTCGGCCGGCCGGTAGCGCAGGCGGGCGCGTCGGGCCTGGAAGTCGGTGAAGCTGGAGCAGGAGGAGATCTCCCGGTAGCAGCCCTGGCCGGGCAGCCAGACCTCGAGGTCGAAGGTGCAGGCGGAGGAGAAGCCGAGGTCGCCGCTCGACAGCGCCATCACCCGGTAGGGCAGGCCCAGACCCTGGAGGATCGCCTCGGCGTGACCGGTCAGCTCCAGGAGCTGCTGCCACGACGTCTCCGGGGTCGCGAGCTGGACCAGCTCGACCTTGTGGAACTGGTGCTGGCGGATGAGGCCGCGCACGTCCTTGCCGTGCGACCCGGCCTCGGCCCGGAAGCAGGGGGTGAAGGCGCAGTAGCGGAGCGGCAGCTCGCCGGCCTCGAGGATCTCGTCGCGGTGCAGGTTGGTGACCGGCACCTCGGCGGTCGGCACCAGGTAGAGGTCGGTCCCTTCGACGTGGAACAGGTCGTCGGCGAACTTCGGCAGCTGGCCGGTGCCGAGCAGGGCGGCGGCGTTGACCAGGTAGGGCGGCAGCACCTCGCGGTAGCCGTGACGCCGGGTGTGAACGTCGAGCATGTAGCTGACCAGTGCCCGCTCGAGAGCTGCGCCAACCCCGCACAGCACGGCGAAGCGAGCGCCCGAGATCTTGGCGGCGCGCTCGAAGTCGAGCAGCCCGAGCTGCGGGCCGAGGTCCCAGTGCCCGCGCGGCTCGAAGGCGAACGCGGTCGGCGAGCCCCAGGTCCGCTCGACCCGGTTGGCGCCCTCGTCGGCCCCGACCGGAACCGCGGGCAGGAGCAGGTTGGGGATGGTCAGCTCGAGCTGGCTCAGCTCCTGCTCCAGGCCGCGGCACCTCTCCTCGAGGCGGCCGACCCGCTCCCCCAGCGCCCCCATCTCGGCCCGCATCGCCTCGGCATCCTCCCGGCGGCCGCCGCGCATCAGCGCCCCGACCTCCTTCGAGCCGGCGTTGCGCCGGGCCTTCAGCTCCTCGAGCTCGACCAGCGCCTCGCGCCACGCCCGGTCGACCTCGAGCAGGCGCTCCAGGGGCGCCGTGGAACGACGGGCGGCGAGCGCGTCACGGACACGGTCGGGGTCCGAGCGGTACAGCTCACGGGGCAGCATGGCTCATCCTCCTCCGGGCGGGGCATGGTAGCAGGGCGGGGGGGCGGGCGGTGACCCCGCCAGGGGGCCGGGGCGACAGCCTGTTCCGGTCGACGGCTGGAGCGGCCGGGTCACGCCGTGCCCGGCCACCGGCAGCCCGGCCGCTCTCACCCGACCGCGTCGGCCAGGCCCATCTCGCGCACCTCGGTGACCCGGTTGGCGGCGTCGACCAGCACCACCCGCGCCCGGTGCTCGGCCAGCTCGCTCCGGTCGAGGTGGGCATAGGCGGCGATGATGACCACGTCGCCGGGGCGGATGTGGTGGGCGGCGGCGCCGTTGATCGTCACCTCGCCGGTGCCCACGCCGCCGCGCATGGCGTAGGTGGTCACCCGGCTGCCGCTGGTGACGTCCCAGATCTCCACCCGTTCCATGTGGTCCAGGTCGGCGGCGGCCATGAGGTTCGCGTCCAGGGTCACCGAGCCGACGTAGTTCAGGTCGGCCGCGGTGACCGTGGCGCGGTGGATCTTCGCCCGCAGGAACGTCCGCAGCATCATCGCCGTCACCTCGCCTGCCGCTCCACATCGAGCGGCAGGTTGTCGATCAGTCGCGTCGCGCCGGCCCGGGCGGCGATGGCGAGCAGCACCGGCCGGTCGACCCACTCGGGCGGGCCGAGGTCGGCCGCGTCGACGCAGCGCGCGTACTCGACCTCGAGCAGCGGCTCGCCGGCCAGCACCTCGCGCAGCGCCGCCTCCAGCCGCCGCGCGTCCCGCTCGCCCGACGCGACCAGCTCGCGCCCGGCGGCGAGCGCCCGGTAGATGGCCGTCGCCGCCCGCCGCTCGGCCGGGCCGAGGTAGGCGTTGCGCGAGGACAGCGCCAGCCCGTCCGGCTCCCGCACCGTCGGCACCACCTCGACCCGCACCGGGAAGCTCAGGTCGTCGACCAGGCGACGCACCAGCAGCGCCTGCTGGGCGTCCTTCTGGCCGAAGACGGCGACCTCGGGCTGGACGACGTTGAGCAGCTTGGCCACCACCAGGGCGACGCCCGAGAAGTGGCCCGGTCGGTGGGCGCCGCACAGCACCTCGTCGAGGCCCGGGAAGGTGATGCGCACCGCCGGCGGGTGCGGGTAGACCTCGGCCACCGACGGCGCCAGCAGGACGTCGACGCCCTCCCCCTCGAGCAGGGCGGCGTCGGCCTCGAGCCGCCGCGGGTAGCGGTCGAAGTCCTCGCCCGGCCCGAACTGGGTCGGGTTGACGAACACCGACACCCACACCCGCTCGGCCAGCGCGCGCGCGCGCCGGACCAGCACCAGGTGCCCCTCGTGCAGCGCCCCCATGGTCGGCACCAGGGCGACGGTGGCGCCCTGCAGGAGGTCCTCGCGCCGCCGGGCGCGAGCTCGAGCGACGGTGGCGACGACCTCCACTCAGCCCTCCCCGTGCTCGGCCCGCCAGCGGGCCAGCGCGTCGTCCGCCATCTGGTAGCTCTGCCCCGGGGTGGGCACGCGCCCGCCCCGGACGTCGTCGACCCAGCGGCCGAGCGCCGCGACCGCGACCTCGCCGACCTCGGCGTAGGTGGCGACGAAACGCGGCCGGGGCGGCGGCGTGATGCCGAGCAGGTCGTGCACCACCAGCACCTGACCGTCGCAGGCCGGGCCGGCGCCAATGCCGATGGTCGGGATTCGCAGCCGGCCCGTCACCACCGCGGCGACCGCAGCCGGGATGCCCTCCAGCACCAGGCTGAAGCAGCCCGCGTCCTCGAGGCGGAGGGCGGCGGCGAGCAGCCCCTCGGCCTGGTCGAAGGTCCGCCCCTGGACCCGGTAGCCGCCGAGCCGGTGGACCGACTGGGGGGTCAGGCCGAGGTGGCCCATGACCGGCACCCCGGCCCGCACCAGCGCCCGCACCTCGGCCAGCCACGCGCCCTCCAGCTTGACGGCGTGGACCCCGCCCTCCTTGACGAAGCGCGCCCCCGCCCGCACCGCCTCGGCCACCCCGACCTGGTAGGACCCGAAGGGCAGGTCGCCCACGACCAGACTGCGGCGGGCGACGCGGCTGACGGCCCGGGCGTGGTGGAGCATCTCGTCCAGGGTCACCGCCAGGGTGGTGGGGTGGCCGAGCACCACCATCGCCAGCGAGTCGCCGACCAGCAGGACGTCCGCCCCGGCGCTCTCTCCCCACCGCGCGGTCGGCGCGTCGTACGCGGTCAGCACCGCCAGCCGCCGCTTGCCCTTGGCGGCGAGCAGGTCGGGGACCGCGACCGCCGCGGGGCCCCTGGCGTCGTCGGCCGCAGGGTCGGCCGCCGCCGTCACCGGGCGCGGGGCGCGCTCATCCGCCATGGCCGTCGGACCCCACCAGGGCGTCGCCCGGTCGCGACCCGAGCGGCACGTAGACCTGCGTCCCCCGACGGCAGCGGATGACCTGCTCGACCAGGCCGTCGAGGTCCTCCGTCCGGTGGACCAGGTCGACGTCGTCGGTGTTCACCACCAGCAGCGGCGTGTCCCGGTAGTGGAAGAAGTAGTACGAGTACGCCTCGCTCAGACGGGCCAGGTAGTCCGGGTCGATGCCGCGCTCGAACTCGCGGCCCCGCCTGGCGATGCGCTCGAGCAGGACCGCCAGCGAGGCCTGCAGGTAGATCACCAGGTCCGGCCGTGGCACCTCCTGCTCGAGGACCGGGTACAGCTTCTCGTACACCTTGAGGTCGCTGTCGTCCAGGTTGAGGTAGGCGAAGATGCGGTCCTTCGGGTAGATGTAGTCCGCCACCACCAGGCGCTGGAAGAGGTTGAGCTGGGCGATCTCGCGCTGCTGCTGGAAGCGCGACAGCAGGAAGTAGATCTGGACCTGGAACGCCGCCCCCGGTCGCCCCTCGTAGAAGGCGGGCAGGAACGGGTTGGTGACGTCCTCGAGGATCATCACCCCCTCGAAGCGCTCGGCGAGGGCCCGCACGAGCGACGTCTTGCCGACGCCGATCGGCCCCTCGACCGCGATGTGACGGAACGGCAGCCCGGACTGGCTCATCGGCCCCCGTGAATCTTAGCAGAGGCGGCGCCACCCGGGATGGACCACGGTCGGACCTCGCCGCCGCCTGACCGGCCCGCCGACAGCGACAGAAACCTCGTACAGCGGCGGACGCGGCGGCGGCGGCGGGTGTAGCAACCGTCTGTCACCCGCACCCTCTCGGCTGGATCGGGGGATGTGCGCCAACTCGCTCATCTGAAGGAACTTCCATGATCTCGGACAGGCTGGCGCGGAGGTTGCCCCTGGCCCCGACCGGGAAACGAGAGGAGGTGCCGATGCCGAGCCCGTGACTCCGACCGACCAGCGTCGCCGTCCAGTCCATCACCCAACCCGCCAACCACGACTCGAAGGAGGAACCATGATGCACCGCGCACTGCCCCTGATCGCCATCCTGCTCGTTGTCGCCGCCGTCGCGGCGGCCGACTCGCCGTCGCCCGGCGGGGTGGTCAACGTCAACAGCGCCTCGGTCGAGCAGCTCCAGCTGCTGCCCCGGGTCGGGCCGGCGCTGGCGGAGCGGATCGTCGCCTTCCGCGAGGCGAACGGGCCGTTCGCCTCGGTCGACGAGCTGGCCGCGGTCAAGGGCATCGGCGAGCGCACGCTCGAGCTGCTGCGTCCGCACGTCTCGACCAGCGGCGAGACCACCCTGAGCAAGAAGGTCGAGTCCCCCCGCAAGGGCCAGGGCTCGTAGGTCGAAACAACTGATCGCAGCGTGGACGGGATGCGGCCCTTCGGGGCCGCTTTCTCTCAGGAGGCCACCATGTCGTCGCCCCCGTCGTCACCCGGTCGAGCCCGCCGTCGGCTGCGCGGCGCGCCGGGCTCCCCGAGCACCGGTCGCACCCTGGTCGAGGCGCTCACCGCCCTGGCCCTGATGGCGATCCTCACCCTGGTGGCGGTGCCCGGTCTGGCCGAGGCGCACCGCACCGCCGCCCTGCGCGGCCTGGCCCAGCTCGTCGGCGGCCAGCTCGCGCGAGCGCGAGCGCACGCCGTCGTCAACCACTGCACCTCGGCGCTGGTGTTCGAGCGCCGCGGGCCCTGGGTCTGCTACCTGGCCACCGACGGCGACGGCGACGGCGTCCGCCGCGACGACCTCGCCGCCGGCACTGACCCGGTCGAGGGGCCGGTGGTGCGCCTGGTCGACGGTCCGAGCGGCCTCGGCATCCTCGCCTCGGAGCCGGTCCCCGACCCCGCCGGGGGCGGCCCGCTCGGCGGCGCGCTCGACGACCCGGTGCGCGGTGGCGCCGGCGACATCGTCAGCTTCAGCCCTTTCGGCACCGCCTCGCCGGCCTCGGTCTACCTCACCGACCACCACGGGCAAATGCGCGTCCTCAGGGTCTACGGCGCCACCGGACGGACCCGCTGCATGGTCTGGAGGTCGGGCTGGGAAGCGTGGCGCCAGGGCTGGTGGTGAGGGTCGCGCGCCGGGCCGAGCGCACCGGTCGTCAGGAGTCGGGGCCCCACCAGCAGCACCGGTCCAGCCCCAGTCGCACCACGCGGTCGACCCTCTCCCCCGGCCCCACCTCCCCGCCCGCCGCAACCACCGACCGCGCCGCCTCGGCGCGAGCGCCGACCCGCCCGTCGGGGCCGACGAAGGTCGCTTCGAGCCGGGCGTCGGCCGCCACGGTCGCGGTCGGGTCGACCCGGCTCTCACCGGCGAGCAGCCTCGCCACCAGCGACAGGTAGCTGGTCGGGTCGCCGACCTCGCACCATGAGCCGGACACCTGCGCCCCCCCCATCCGCCCCTGCTCGATCGCCGCCCCCCACAGGCGGCCGCTGGTCTGGGCCACCGCCAGCGGCAACCGGTCGAGCGCCTCGCGGGCGACGAGCATGGCGCCGGTGAAGAGGAACGGCTGCTCGTCCGGCCCGGTCGGCCCGGCGCGGAGGATCCGCGCCACGCGGCCACGGTCGTCCAGCAGGACCCGCGACCACACCCCGGGGTCGGGGTTGGGCAGGACGGCCAGCGTGACCAGGTCGCCCGCCCGAGCGTGCCGGGCGAGCAACGGCTCGAGGTCGAGGTCGAACCGGCAGTCGCCGTTCACCACCAGCACCGGGCCCGCGTCGCCGAGCAGGCCCCGGTCGCGGGCCAGGGCGAGGCCCCCGGCCCCGCCCATGAGCTCCTCCTCCCTGGAGACGAGCAGCTCGGCGGGGCCGGGGTCGACCGACCGCGCGGCCGCCTCCATCCGCTCGGCGAGGTGCCAGGTGTTGACCACCACCCGGCCGGCGCCGACCCGCGCCACGCAGCGCAGGGCCGAGCGCACCAGGGGCCCGTCGGGCAGAGGCAGGGCCGGCTTCGGCACGACGTCCGACAGCGGCCGCATCCGCTCGCCGCGGCCCGCCGCGAGGACCATGGCCGAGAGGGGCGTCACGGCTCCGCCGGCGCCAGGACCATGTCGGCGGGGAGGCCCAGGGCGGGGTGGTCCCGGCGGTACTGCTCCCACAGCTCGAGGTACGAGCCGCGCACGGCCCTGCCGGGGTCGAGACCGACCGCCGCCGCCAGGGCCTCGAGGTCGCCTCCGCCCTCGAGCTCGACGAAGTCGCCCATCGGCGTGTGGTCGAGGGTCACGGCCACCCCCTCGTGCCGCCACGTCTCGCGGTCCTTCTCGTAGCGCGCGACCGGCCGGAAGCCGAGCCGGCCGAGCAGGAGCTCCATCACCTGCCCGTCGCCGGGCTCGACCTCGAGCTCCTCCCGCCGCTTGACCCCGCCCGCGAACGTGGCGGGGCCCTTGTAGGTGAGCAGCCACTGCCGGTCCACCCGGCGCAGCCGCAGCAGGAGCCCCGCCGCCCTCAGGCGGAGGTCGGAGGTGTCGTAGACGGTGTTCTGCTCCCGCACCGCCGTCTGCTCGAGACGGGCGCCGGCCGCCTCGAGCCGGCGCCGCAGAGCGGCCAGGTCAGCGACCGGGATCTTGATCTCGCGCTCCTCGCCGGAGGTCGTGCTCATGGCCCCAGGATAGCCGTTCCGCGGCGGTCCCGTGACCGAGCCGGCGGGGACCGGGCGCACGGCCGGTGTACCATGGCGGCCGTGCGCCACGTCGTGTTCGGCACCGCCGGTCACATCGACCACGGCAAGACCACCCTGGTCAGGGCCCTGACCGGAGTCGACTGCGACCGCCTGCCCGAGGAGAAGGCGCGCGGCATCACCATCGAGCTCGGCTTCGCGCAGCTCACCGACGGCGACACCCAGCTGCACTTCGTCGACGTCCCGGGCCACGAGCGCCTGGTCCACACCATGATCGCCGGCGCCGCCGGCATCGACCTGGCCCTGCTGGTGGTCGCCGCCGACGAGGGCATCAAGCCGCAGACCCGCGAGCACCTCGAGGTCATCCGCCTGATGGGGGTGCCGGCAGGGGCCGTGGTGCTGACCAAGACCGACCTGGTCGACGCCGACCTGGTCACCCTCGCCGCCGAGGAGGTCCGCGAGCTGCTCGCCGACACCCCCTTCGCCACCGCGCCGGTGGTGCCGGTCTCGGCCCACACCGGGGCCGGCCTCGACGAGCTCCGGCGGGTGATGCTCGAGCTCGCCGCCCACGCCCGCCCCCGCCAGGTCGAGGGGCGACCGTTCCGGCTGGCCGTCGACCGCGTCTTCACCCTCACCGGCGTCGGCACGGTGGTGACGGGGACATCGCTGTGGGGTCGCCTCGACGTCGGCGCCGAGGTGCTGGTCGAGCCCGGCGCCCTCCGCGCCCGGGCGCGGCGGCTGCATTGCCACGGCCTCGAGCGCGACCGGGTCGAGGCCGGGGAGCGGGTCGCCGTCAACCTGGCGGCGGTGCCGACCGAGCGCCTCCGCCGGGGCGACCAGGTGCTGTCGCCGGGCCCCTGGCAGCCGAGCCGGATGGTGACGCTCCGGCTGGAGCTCCTCGCCAGCGCGACCAACCCCCTCGAGGAGGGCTCCGAGCTCGAGCTCCACGCCCTCGCCACCCGCGTCGAGGCCCGGGTCGAACGCCTGTCGCGCCCCGCCCTCGAGCCGGGCACGAGCGGGGTGGCGGTGCTGCTGCTCGACGAGCCCGCCCTGCTCTTCCCCGGCGACCGCGCGGTCCTCCGCCGGCCGTCCCCGGTCAACACCTTCGCCGGCGGGGTGGTGCTCGACGCTCACTTGCCGCGGCCCCGCCGGCGCGACGCCGCCGCCCTCGAGCAGCTGCCCCCGGTCCACCGCCAGAGCTGGCCGGAGCTGCTCGGCTCATGGGTCGACCGCGCCGGCCTCGCCGGGGTGTCGGTGGAGGAGCTGGCCGGCCGGCTCGGCGCCCTGCCCGAGGCCATCGAGGCGCCGCTCGGCCGGCTCCTGGCGGACCACCGCGTCCACGCCCTCGCCACCCAGCCGGCCCGCCTGGTGCGGGAGGCGGCCCTGACCGAGCTGGCCGCCGCCGCCGCCGCCGAGCTCGCGCGCCGCCTGGCGGGCGAGGAGGTCTCGGCCGGGGTGCCGGCCCGGGACTTCGCGGCCGCCATCCTGCCCCGTGCCGCTCAGCCCCTGGCCGGCGTCTTCCTGGAGGAGCTCCGACGACGGTCGGTGGTCGAGCTGACCGGCGGGCGGGTCGTGCCGGTCGGGCGCGAGCAGCACATGACCGAGCAGGGCGAGGAGCTGACGCGGCGGGTCGACGCCTGCTACCGCGACGCCGGCCTCGACCCGCCCTCGCCGGGCGAGGTGGCCGAGCGCCTGTCCGCACGACCGGCCACGGTCGAAGGCATCTGCCGCTTCCTCGTCACCCGCGGCCGGTTGGTCCGCCTCGAGGGCAAGTTCCTCATCCACCGTGCCGTGCTCGACGAGGTGGCGAGCGGCATCCGGTCGTGGAGCGTGGCGAGCTTCGAGGTCGCCGAGTTCAAGGAGCGCTTCGGCCTGACCCGCAAGCTGGCCATCCCGATCCTCGAGTGGCTCGACTCGGAGCGGGTCACGGTCCGCCACGGGGCGTCGGCGCGGCGGGTGCTGGGGCGGGGCGGGGCGGGGCCGGCGACGACGGGTCAGCCCGGCGGCGGGTAGCTCTGGCCCGGGACGACCCGGAACGAGCTCGACTCGACCGCCGACAGGGCCAGGCGAACCCGGGCGGTGTACAGCACCCAGCAGCCGACCGGCTCGCCGCCGCGGCGGGCGGGGTCCAGTCGCCAGCTCGCCAGGAAGGCCTCCAGCCACCGACTGAGGCCCTCCTCGTGCTCGAGCGGGACGTAGCGGTCACACCGCCCCTCGGCGTCGACGTGGACCAGCGCCCGCAGCGGCACCTCGACCTCCCGGCCGGGCACGCGGATGGACACCCGCTTCGGGCTCGCCCCGGAGCTCAGCTCCCCGGACGAGGTCGCCGGCAGAGCCAGCAGCGTGGTCGAGGGCTCGAGGCGGGTCGGCTCGGCCGGAGCCGGCGGCCGCCCGGGGTCGGGCATCTCCAGGCGCTCGGAGGCGACGCTGCTCTCCTTGACCGTGGCCTCGAGCCCGACCTCCACCACCACCCACGTCGGCCGCGGCTGGTTGCCGGCCCGGGCCGGCTCGAAACGGGCCTCGGCGAAGCCGGCGGTGACGGCGGTCGTCAGCCCCTGGAAGGGCAGCTCCAGCGGCACCGCCCCGAGGCAGTCGCCGCGCCCGTCGACGTAGGCCGCCACCCGCGCCCGGCCGGCCACCGGCAGCTTCCGCGGCGGCGTCGCCGCCTGCCGCACGGGCGCACTGTCGACGGTGGTCGCGAACGGGTTGACCGACTCCAGCTCGACCAGCGGCACCCGGATCGGGATCGACACCGTCAGGCGCTGCTGCCAGGCCCGCGCGCTCGCGTCCTGGCCGTGCGCGGGGGCCGCCGTCAGCACCACTCCGAGCGGGAGCGCCAGCAGCGCGGCGGGCCTCATCGGGTCGCATCGTACCACGGCGGCCGCCTCGACCGACGCCCGCCGCGGGGCTACACTGCGCCGCTGTGAGGTCCGCCCGGCCGGCGCTCGCCGCCTTCGTCTCCGCCCACGGGTTCGGCCACGCCGCCCGCGCCGCGGCGGTCCTCGAGGCCCTCGCCCGCCGCTCGGGCGACCTCGAGCTGCACCTCTTCACCGCGGTCCCGGCCTGGTTCTTCCGCGAGTCGCTGACGGTCCCGTTCTCCCTCCACCGCCTCGAGGCGGACGTCGGCCTGGTCCAGCGCCACGCCCTCGCCGTCGACCTCGACGCGACCGTGGCCCGGTTGCGACGCTTCCTGCCCTTCCCTCGCGCCCGCCTCGACCGGCTCGGCCGACGGCTGCGCGAGCTCGGCTGCCGGGCCGTGCTGTGCGACATCTCGCCGCTCGGCCTGGCCGTCGCCGGCCACGCCGGCCTGCCCTCGGTCCTGGTCGAGAACTTCACCTGGGACTGGATCTACGACGGCTACCGCGACTCCTGCCCGGGGCTCGAGCCGCTCTCGGCCCGCCTGCGCCCGCTGTTCGCGGCCGCCGACCTCCGCCTGCAGACCGAGCCGGTCTGCTGCCCGGCGCCGGCGGCCCT
>CAYTJW010000063.1:0-13638 GCA_964438135.1 uncultured Thermoanaerobaculia bacterium | reverse complement strand
AGTACTCCGCCACCAGCATCTCCTACCAACACGCCACAATCCTGACGTACGCCCGACTCTGAACCGCATGTTGCTTTTTCGAAATAGACACGCTATACTGTCAAACATGTATAAGATGGCAAAGCTGTGAGCTCCGGAGAGCGCGGATCGACCTGACGAGCGAGGCCAAGCGACGCCGAACTCGCCAGTTTACAACGACTTGAGAAGTTGATCATAGTGCGGCAGCCATGCCCGACCCACACCCGACGAGCGGTCCTCGAGCCCTCCACGGAGAGCGACGCGCCACGGCCCCGAGCGGCGTGCCGCGAGCCGCGTTCGGGACGCCCCGGACCCCGCCGGCCCTTTCACCAAGTAGCCATCGCGAGGAGTCCGGCCGACTCGCAGCCTGCCGTCCCATCGCGCGGCGCCCGGTCTCTCCAGGGCGCTCGTGCGACCCCGCCGAACCCGCCAACCAACGATCGGGCGCTCTCTCTCCTTTCCGGCTCCTCGCGATGGCTCCTTTCCCGGTTCCGCACCCCCGAGGCGCGCGCGACGCGGCCACCATCGCGGGGGACGTGCCGCCGGACGGACAGCCGGGCCTCCGGGGTGGGTCCCGGCGGGTGCCCGAAACGGCGGGCTCTCCCCACCTCGGGCGTGACGGCTGGAAGCCGAGCTCTGCCGTCTGCCCGGGCGCTGCGGCGTCCGGGCCGAGAAGGAGGACGAACCCATGCAGAAGGACGTCCATTTCTACCTGACCTACGCCCTGGCGCGGAGGATCGGCATCGCCGAGGCGGATGCGGAGCGCATCGCCTGGGCCGACCAGTTCACGGACGAGCTGACCGAGGGGGACATCCACGGCATCCAGACGCAGTCGGCGCTGCTGGGCAACTGGGGCTATCCCCAGATCCAGATGTCGGTGCTGGTGCCGTTCCACTTCGTCCCCGGCGAGGACGCCACCCACCTGTGGAAGACCACCCCCGACAGCCGCAACGCCAACCGCCTCGTCGACGCCGCCGTCGAGGCGCGCGACGAGCTGCGGCTCGGCGTCGCCCTGCACGCTCTCCAGGACACCTTCAGCCACCAGGGCTTCTCCGGCTGGCGCGAGGAGCTGAACTCCTGCTTCCCGTGGTACGCGCCGATCAGCAGCCTGCCCAACGTCGGCCACGCCGAGATGCAGGCGACCCCCGACATCGTCAGCGCGGTCTGGACCGACCCCAGGACCAACGAGAAGGTCGACAACACGAAGCGTGCCCTCGACGCGGCCAAGGCCACCTACTCGAAGCTCGCCCGGTGGCTCCAGCCGGCCGCGCCCGCACAGAGCTGGGCCGACATCAAGCCCGACCTGCAGCGGGCATTCGCCATCCCCTCGTACGACGAGCGCAAGGGCGAGCTGGCGCGGCAGTCCGGCAATACCGAGATCGACTACTCCGTCCTGGCGCTGAACCTGGTCCGGGCCGCCAAGGCGCCCTTCATCGCCGCCGCGGCGGCGCACCTCGCGCTGGCGGTCGAGGTCTTCCCGTGGGCGGTCCCGGCGGCAGTCAAGACGACGGCGCTCGGAGTCGCCGTGGCGGCGCAGTCGCCTGTCCAGGCCGTCCCGTTCTCGATCGAGCTGTCCGCGACCACCTTCACCCAGTCGCTGCGGGTGACTGTCAAGGGGGCACCTTCTCCCCCGCAGGTCGAGGTCCTCGACCGTTTCGGCAGGCTGGTCGCCGAGCTCAAGAGCGACCAGCCGGTGTGGATCCCGAACGCCGACGCGGCGCCCGGGCTCTACCGGGTGGTCGTGACCATCGGCGAGACGCGCTTCCAGAAAGCGGTCTTCTACCAGCGGTGAGGTGACCGATGCCACTGCGTGCCTATCCCCGCCCGGAGACCCGACCGTTGAAGATCTTCGCCTTCGACCCCATGCGGGGGCGTGCCGGCGGGCGGGTGACGCTCGACGTGCCCCACGAGCAGCTCCTGCCCGGGCCGCAGGGCGACCGCGTCCAGGTGGTCGACTACGACGCCACCGCGCGCACGCTCTACGCACCGGTCGACCTCGACGACCCCGCCGTCCTGATGACCGACGGTCTGGAGCCCTCCGAGTCCGACCCACGCTTCCACCAGCAGATGGTCTACGCGGTGGCCATGAAGGTGGTCGAGAACTTCGAGCGCGCGCTCGGTCGCAGCCTGATGTTCAAGGGTCGAAAGCGGTTGCGCCTCTTCCCCCACGCCTTCGAGCAGGCCAACGCCTTCTACGACCCCGACCTGGTCGCGGTCCTGTTCGGCTACTTCCGGGCCGACGCCACAGACCCGGGTCCCAACCTGCCCGGGCAGACCGTGTTCACCTGCGTGTCGCACGACATCATCGCCCACGAGGTCACCCACGCCATGGTGGATCGGCTGCGGCCGCACTTCCTCGCGGAGAGCAACCGCGACGTCCTCGCCTTCCACGAGGGCTTCGCCGACATCGTGGCCATCTTCCAGCACTTCACCTTCAGGTCGATGCTGGCCGAGGAGATCCAGAAGACCCGGGGCGACCTCCGCTCGCCGAGCGTGCTGGGCGAGCTCGCCGCCCAGTTCGGTCGCGCCACCGGTGGCGGCAAGGCGCTGCGCGCCGCCATCGAGGACGGCCCGCCCGAGCCCGGCCTGTACCAGACCGTGACCGAGCCGCACGAGCGCGGCTCGATCCTCGTGGCGGCGGTCTTCGACGCCTTCTTCGGCGCCTACCAGGACCGGATCAAGGACCTGGTGCGGATCGCCACCGGCGGGACCGGGCGCCTGCCGGAGGGCGACCTCCACCCCGACCTGGTGGACCGGATCGCCGGCGAGGCAAGCAAGACCGCCCGCATCTTCCTCACCATGTGCGTGCGGGCGTTCGAGTACCTGCCGCCGGTCGACGTCACCTTCGGCGACTACCTGCGGGCGCTGATCACGGCCGACTACGAGACCGTCGTGTCCGACGACCGGGGCCTGAGGGCGAGGCTGATCGAGGCGTTCCGCGCCCGCGGCGTGACCCTCGACGGCGTGCCGTCCCTGGGCGAGGAGTCGGTTCGCTGGCCGCGACGGGACGACGGCCTGAAGCTCGACTTCGTGCCCCTCGACGAGGCGCTCGGGGCGACCGTCAGGGTCTTCGACCGCGGGCCGCACCGCGCCACCAGGAGTGGCGAGCCGGACGAGGGCCGGTGGGCGAAGAGCCTGAGCGCTTTCGCGAGCCGCCACGCCGGCGACCTGGGCCTCGACCCGGCGCTGAAGTGCCGCGTCGGCGGCCTGCACAGCGTGTTCCGCATCAGCCCGTCCGGCCAGCTGGTGGTGGAGCTGGTGACCCAGATCGTCCAGGAGGACGCAAGCCTGCGGGGTGACCCCGCCTATGGGGGCGTGAAGGTGCTCGGCGGCTGCACCGTCGTGGCCGATGCCGAAGGGGGCATCCGTTACGTCGTCGCCAAGCCGCTCACCCGGGGGCGCCGCGAGGCGCAGAGGGAGCTCGTCGCCCAGTGCGACGAGCAGGACGGCACCCTGCCGTGGGCGGACGAGGACTACCACCGGCTGAGGATGCGCCAGCGCACGTTCGCGCGGCTGCACCGGGGGCAGCGATGAGCAGCTCATCCTCCCGTCATGTGTCCGTCCGCATGTACAACGTCGGCTTCGGCGACTGCTTCCTGCTCGGCTTCCCGGGGCCGGACCGCCGGCGCACGGTGCTGGTCGACTGCGGCCACCACCAGGCCGGGCCGCCGCCACACCCCCTGGCGCGGGTCGTGGACCAGGTCGTCAGCGACCTGACGGAGGACGGCCGGCCCCGGGTCGACGTCGTCGTCTGCACCCACCGCCACCGCGACCACGTGCTCGGCTTCGAGTCGGGCCGCTGGGACGAGGTGTCGGTGGGGGAGGTGTGGATGCCGTGGACCGAGGACCCGGACGACCCGGAGGCGACGAAGATCCGCAACGCTCAGGCCAGGAAGGCGCTGGCGCTCCAGCAGGCGCTCGCCGCGCGCGCGGCCGGGGACGAGGTCGCGGCCCGGGCGCTCGAGGTGGTCGAGACCTCGCTCACCAACGCCGCGGCGAGGTCGACCCTCCACCACGGTTTCGCCGGCAGCCCGCGCCGGCGGTTCCTGCCCGGACGGCAGGGCGGGGCGGCGCAGCGGCGGCTGGTCGCGACGGCGGCGCTGCCGGGGGTCAAGGTCCACGTCCTCGGCCCGGCGAGGGACCGCGACACGATCCGCAACC
Organism: uncultured Thermoanaerobaculia bacterium; assembly: GCA_964438135.1. Taxonomy (GTDB): domain Bacteria; phylum Acidobacteriota; class Thermoanaerobaculia; order Thermoanaerobaculales; family Sulfomarinibacteraceae; genus CAYTJW01. The sequence goes on along the minus strand of CAYTJW010000063.1, from coordinate 9,459 downwards.
TCGACCCGCCGGTGGACGAGGCCTACCTGCGCCTGGCCGCCGCGGGCGGGGCGGGTAGGGGATGCGGCCTCGACGAGAGCTGGTCCATCTCCCCGCGGGGAGACCGCTTCGGCGGCTGGCTCAAGGCGACCAGACGGGCCGCTGAGACCCTGCCGGCTGCGGTCGCGCCGCTGCGGCCCTCGGACCCCGACTTCGTCACCGCGTGGCTCGGTTCGCTCGGCCTGACCGGCCCCGAGCTCAGGAAGCTCGGCCGCCACGCCAGTCAGGACCTCCTCGCCGCCGCGGCCTCGATCGAGCAGGCGGTCAACGGCACCAGCCTGATGCTGGTCTTCGAGCTCGGTCGGGCGGTGCTGCTGTTCCCGGGCGACGCCCAGTGGGGCACATGGCACCGCGCCCTGGAGGACCCGACCTGGCGCTCCCTGCTCGGCCGCACCACCTTCCTCAAGGTCGCCCACCACGCGAGCCACAACGCCACCCCCAGGCGCTTCCTGGAGGCGGCCCTGCCTCCCGGGCTGGTGGCCATGGTCCCGACCCGCCGCACCACCCGCTTCCCCGACATCCCGCGCCAGCCCCTGCTCGAGCGCCTCACCCGCACCGCCCGCGCCGTCCTCCGCAGCGACTCCCCGGTGGTGGCGGCCCCCTTCGAGCGCGTCAACCCCTACTGCGTCGAGGCGAGGGTGGGGTGTTGAGCGGCGAGCACCGACGCGGGGCGGCGACCCGGGCAGGTCGCTGCGTCGCGGCCCGGGCAGGACGGGAGCCGCGCCCGCCTGACCGTGGGGGGAGGCGGACGTGGCGACGCTGAACGCCGGTCGGGTCGTCCTGGTGCCCGGATTCATGGGCAGCCGGCTGGCCCGCCGGGCGGACGGCCAGCTGATCTGGGTCGACGCACTGTGGGCGCCCTTCCACCTCGCGGAGCTCTACGACGAGCTGCTGCTTCGAGCACCTGACGACCCGCGTCTGGGGCCGGACGGTGCTCTCGACACGGTGCCCTTCGGCGAGGTAGTCCACTTCGGCGTCTACAGCCCGCTGCGGCGTTTCGCCACCTCACCCCTCGGCCTGGGGCTGCTGCCGTCGGACTTCGTCGAGCACGCCTACGACTGGCGCAAGGGTCTGGACGGCGCGGCGGCAGACCTCGAGGCGCTCCTCGCCGGCCTCCCCGACGACGGCAAGCCGGTGGCGGTCATCGCCCACTCGCAGGGTGGACTGGTGGTCTCGCGACTGCTTTCGCTGGGCGGGCCGGGCGCCGCCCGTGTGACCAAGCTCTTCGCGGTCGGGTGCCCCTTCTCCGGCCTGCTCAAGACGATCGACGTCATGGAGCGAGACGCCGGCCTGCTGATCGGGGCGCTGGCGGGCCACCCCATGCGTTCCCTGCTCTCGGGCATGCCCGGCGCGTACGAGCTGATGCCTTCCGGCCACGTGCCCTCGCTGTTCAGGGGCGCGGCCGGCGACCCCACCACGCCCTTCGAGCAGGCGGCGGCGCTGCCGCCGTACTACGACCGCGACCTCCTGGCCGCGGCCGGGGAGGTCGTGAGTGGTCTGGCTCCCTCCTTCTCCATTCCCCTTCGCCTCGTCGAGGGCTACGGCGTGGAGACGCCCGTGGCCGCACGGCTGGTCGCGGACGGCGTCGAGGTCGTGCACGGCCTGGAGGGGGACGGGACCTGCCCTTCCGCCAGCCTGCTGGCGGCGAGCACGTCCTCGCCCGATCGGAAGGTGCTGTCCGTGCCGTTCGGGGACCACATCCCCCTGGTGGCCCACCCGACGTTCCTCGCTTTCCTCCGCGAGGACCTCGTTCCGGGCATGCCGCCGAGGCCTCAGGTCGTCGCCAAGGTCGCGGCGCGGATGGCGCCAGCCGGAGCCCACGACGTGCTGCTGGTCCAGGCGCGCGACGCGAGCGGAGCGGCGTTGGGGGAGGGGCCGCCGAGGGCCGTCACCGGCGAGGGGGTCGAGCTCCAGTTCTCCGCCTTCGGTACCAGGGGCGGCGCCTGGCAGGCGCGGTTCGCCCACCCGGCGGTTCCCGGCCTGGTCAGGATCTCTATCCCGGGCGTCGCGAGCGAGCTTCAGCCCCGACCGATTCTGCTCGGGTAGGGGAGGTGCCGGATGCTGTCGTTCCTCAACACGGCGATCGGGTTCGCGGCGGTGTTCGCCCTCTTCAGCCTGGCCGTCACGGCGCTCGCGCAGGTGGTGCGGACCGTGGCCCGGATGAAGAACAGGTACCTCGTCGAGAGCCTCCTGCGGCTTTTCGGCGAGCTCGCCGACAGCCGCCGGTTCGTTGCGGCGCTGCTGGCCCACCCGTCGCTGGAGGGCGAGAGGGGAGCGCGGCTCTACCGTGTCCTGACCGACCCGCGCCGCTCCGGCGACGACCCGGAGGTCAAGGTGGCGGTCGACCGGGTGATCGGCCCGCCGCGGTGCGGCTCGACCGTGGCCGCGGTCCGGCGGGCGCTCCGCCTGCCGTTCCCGGCGACGACGGACCTCGACGGGGAGGCCGTCCGGGCGATCGCCACGACGGTCTACGCCCGCATCGGGCCGCTGGTCGACTCGGAGGTGGCGGCGGGCGGGGGCCGCGACAGCTTCCCCTGGGCGGAGCCGGTCCTCGAGGCGCTCGGTGCGGCCGAGATCGCGACGCCCGGGGTCGTGCCGTTCAGGGGCAGGATGTGGGCGCTGGCCACGGCGGCCCGGCCGGCGGAGCAGGGCAAGGCGGACCCCGTCGACACGTACGTCACCGCCTTCCACGGCGAGGCCCAGGCCAGCGCGTCCGACGACTTCACGATCGCCATGCGGGTCACGGCAACCGCCGTCGCCGCCCTGGTCGTGGTGCTCTTCAACCTCGACGCGCTTCGTCTCTGGAGCGAGCTTTCCAGGACCGACCCTGCGCGTGTCGAGGCCTTGGCGAGCTCGGTGCAGGCGCTCGCTCCGGGCGACCCCGGCGCAGGGGACGCCGCGTTAGAGGCGAACCTCGTCGCGGCGGCAGAGGCCGTCGCCGCCGCGGCGCGGGGACCGGTCCAGCTCCGCTTCCTCGGCCGGCCGTTGTCGACCGACGGCGAGATGGCGGTCGCGCAACCCTGGCTCACCTGGGCAGGGCTTCCCGGCAACCTCCTCGCCCTGCTCGCCCTCTCCTTCGGCGCCCCGTTCTGGTTCGAGGTCCTCAAGTCCGCGATCGGCCTCAAGAGCGCGTTCTCGGGCAGGGGAGGAGAGAGGTGAGTGTCCCCGGCTCGGGTCGAGCCTGGACCCCGAGCAAGTCGGCCACGGCCGGCGGGGCAGGTCGCGAGGGCGTAAGACGCTCCCGAGCTCGTCGACGACGCCTGGATGCGTCGTAGGGAGGGAACAACCAGTGAATCCGGAAACAACCCAAGAGAATCAACAGAATCGGGAGGGCCAACGGCGGATGCTGCTGGCGGTCCTGGTCGCGGCCGTTCTCGCGGCGTTCGCGCTGGCCATCCACCTGCAGGTGAGCTCCGCCAGGCACCGCCAGGTTCAGCGGTACCAACGCGAAACGCGTGACCTCGCCAGGCTGGTCACCGCTGTCGCCGAGGGCCAGGTGAGGGCCTTCTGGGAGAACGCGAGCCGCACCGGCCAGGGGGCGTCATGCTCGGCTGAGACACCGAGAGACCTCTCTCCGTGGTTGCGCATCGACCCGCCCCGGCTCGTCGCGAGGGGAAGCGTGGACCCGGAGCCGAGACCCGTGGAGCTCAGGACTGAAGGAGGGCGCCTCGAGCTGAAGCTGCGGGCGCTGACCGCGGACGCCTCCTCTGTCGGTGGGCTCCTCAGGGTCAGCGGCACCTGCGACCTCGGCCGCCTGGTCGATGAGCAGAGGAAAGTGCTGACGGGCCTCGACGCTGCGGTCGTGGTTCACGGGGGAGTGGTCGTCCGCGCTGTCGGTGAGCTGACCCTTCCCTCGCGGGGCTTTCAGGACGTGTTTGGTGAGTGGGGAAGGCTCGTGAGACAACCCCTTGCCGACGAGGCGTCGGATGGGGAGCCGGAGAAGTGGGGCGTCCGGCAGCTCTGGCACCGGCCCTGGGAGCCGAGTCGGGCCCTCCTGGGAGGGCAGGAGTTCCTGGTCTTCCCGCAGGAGGCGCTCATCAGGCCTCCTCAGCGCACGGACGAGGACTCACTCGCCACGACCACACAGGACCCGGCGTTCGAGCTGCAGGTCGTCGGCCTTGTGCGCTCCTCTCGGGTGGACCGCGAGAGCCGGACTCTCGCCCCCATGCTCGCCGTTCCCTTGGCCCTGTTCGGGCTGGCCTGCCTTCTGGCCTGGCCGCTGCTGCGGCTGTTCCTCCTCGAGCCGGGCGAGACGGTCGGCCGGCTAGGCCTGGTCGCGCTCGTCGTGGGCGCGGTCGGCATCGCGGCCGTCGGGTGCTGCGGGCTTCTCCTCCTGACAACGGAGCAGACGACGGTGGCCGGCGTGGACCGCCAGCTGGAGGAGTTCGCCGAGGACCTGCGTAAGGCGTTCGTCGACGAGCGGAAAAAGGTGAAAGACCTCATCGAGAAGGTCAAACAGGAAGAAGCGAAACTGGAGCACCCTGCCATGCGGCCGGCGCTCCGGGATGACGTCACTCGGCTGCTTGGCACTGGTTTCCCGGGGCGCGACGAGTACCCCTTCCTCCTCCGTCTCTCCTGCGTTGACGAGCGAGGCTCCATCCGGAGCATCTGGACGATTGACGACTGCCTGCCGGCAAAGGTCAACGTCAGCGACCGCGGCTACTTCCGCCGCGCGAAGGAGAACGAGGCGGTTGCCTTCGTCGAACCGGTGCTGTCCTATGCGACTGGTGAGCGCGGGACCATCGTCGCGATGACGGGCGGCGGACCATGCGCGGTCGTGTCGGTCTTCACCAGGCTCCTCTCCCTCGAGCGGGTGATCACTGCAGGCGGGTTCGTCTTCGCCGTCCTGGACCGAGACGGGAGCTTGCTCTACCACTCGGAGCCCGGCTGTACAGTGGCGCGCTGCTTCCTGGAGGACTGCGACGACGCAGAACGTCTCCACCAGTACCTCGGGACAGGTGCCCAGCGCAGCTTCAACGTCGGCTACCGCGGTGGGAGCTACCGAGCCTTCGTCTCCCCACTGCTCGAGGAGAACAACAACGGGGATCCGTGCGGGGAGTGGACCCTGGTGGTCATGCGCGACCTCGGTCCCATCCGGTCCGCCGCCCTCCACGGGATGTCCGTGACCTGGGCGGCGGCAGCCGTGATCGGGGGAGGGCTCGTGCTCCTCTTCTGGGCCTGGAAGGCCCCAGTAGATCAGCTTGGTGAGCTCCTCAAGAAGGGGGCCTGGAGCGAGGCCGTTGCCGGCGCTGTGGCCCTGGTTGTCGCCGTCGTCGCCACGGTTCCGGTCTTCCTGTGGGCGAGAGGCGTCGAGCTGGACCTCGTGGAGCAGGATTCCAAGGCAGTCGCCGAACGCGCCCAACAACAAGCGCGTGCCGATCTCGAGCACCTGCATGCGCGGGTCGATCCCGGCCAGCAGGTCCTAGAGCTCCTCAGAAAGGGCGGGGTACCCGCCGTCGTTCCCCGCCCCGAGCCGCAAGGCGCCGAGAAGGCACCTACTCGGTGGTTCTACCGGGCGCTGCGGGTGCCACTCGACGAGTGGGGCGAGAGAACCGAGCCCTACCTTTTCGCGAAGGACGGAACGCCCTCTCGTGATGACTCCCTTGAATGTCGGTGGCCACGTTCACCGTGGTGGTATCTCACCCTCGGTGCCGCGGTGGCAGCCGCCGTGGCGTGGTGGGCGCTCTGGAGGGCCGTGGCTCGGCGCCAGAAGGAGCAAGGGCGGGAGCGGCGGCCCGCCGCCCTCGCCAGGAGCACGCGCCGCCTGGTGCCGGTCTTGGGGGTCGTGGTGCTGGCTCTGCTCCTCGTGACTCAACCCGGGATCTTCAAGTGGCTCGTGTCGGTCGCGGCCGTTCTCGGCACGGCTCTGGCGGCGATGGACAGGCTGGCCAGTTGGGCGAAGAAGGGAGACTAGACATGTCCTCGCCGACTGCGGAGAGCGGTGTTCGATCTTCTGAAGGCTGGTTCGGCGCCCGCCCCCTCGTTGTGGCGCTCGGCTTTCTTCTGGCGGTCGTCGCTGCCGCCTGCCTGTCGAGCTCGGTCACGGTGTACCCGTCGGGGTATCTGCTCGTGGTGAAGACCCCGCCCGAAGGCAGCGACCTGCCCCCGGAGGTGGAAGTCGTGGTGGTGCCCGACCGAGGGCGGCCGCAGCAGGTCACGACCTCGACGGGGCCGTTCTTGCCCGCGCCATCCCTCGAGTTGAGCGAAGCGGGTGCTCCGACCCGGATTAGCGGTCGGGTGTCCATCGAGGCGCTCGGCGGCGGTAGCGAGCAGGAGCTGGCGACACCCGAGCCATTCGTGCTGCTCCCCGGCTCCGTGGAGGTGTTCGAGCTCGTTCCTGCAGCGGGCGGCGGCGTTGACCTGCGCCACCGCCAGACCCTGCTCCAGCCTACGCCCCAGCCCTATTCGGCGCCTCCGCCGAAGACACCCACTGGTGATCCGACGCCGCAGTGCCCTGCGGCTGCACCCGCGACAGTGGAGGTGCGGGTCGAGACACCGGCCCCGCCGGTACCCACACCCGTAACCGTCAGCGTCGTCCAGCAGGTCGGCAATCCCAGTGGTGAGGCCGCGGCTCCGCCTCGGCCGCCCGGCGTCCTGCGGCTCTTGTCGCTGGAGCTGTCTCGCTCGTGCTCCCCTTCTGCGCCCCCGCGCGAGCGAGAGTCGCAGGCTTCAGGAGAGACGCAGAAGGAGACGCCCGTCACGCCGGGCTCCACTTCGACTCCTCGCGTGCTCGTCGTCTTGGAGGCCGGGGATGCCGGGCCGATTCCGTCCTTGTACCGCTACCGCTACCGCCACCGAACCGCCGAAACGCCGACACCGCCTTCGACCCTGGCCTTCTCGCTTCTCGACAAACAAGAGCAAGGAAACCTGCCACTCGCCGAGCGTACTCCGATCCCGCTGACAGGGGCCTACGTAGCGACCGGCGACCGGCGGCGCTACGTGGCTGAGATCGCCGATCCCGTGGAGGGCGCGTGGCTTCTGGTTCTCGAGCAGGGGGCGCACGCAACCAAGGTATACCGCGTGGAGATTCCCGCGAACCCTCCATGCATGCCGACGCAGACTCCACCGCCGGGCTGGCCCTTGGCCTCTCCGGCGACCTCAACACCTGCGAGGTAGAACCAGCGGGCCCGTGAGGCGCCGGGCCCAGCGTTCCGACATTGCTTCCCTCCGGTGCGGGAGCTGGAAGCACCGACGAGCCAAGCCCTCCAGTTTCCTCCCGGCCGTTTGGCGCATCGGCATCGACGATGTCGACAACGCTGAACCCGGGACCCTTGGTCTACCGTCACGTTGAGGCAAGCGGGGATGACGCAGCGCCGCTCCAAGATTGCCTCAGAGGCTCTCGGAGGAAGCGCCAGCCGCCTCCCGTGGGCGAGGGTAGGGGGGGCCTACTGGTCCCGCCACTCGTCGCTGCCGCTGTCGCGGCCCTTGGTGGTGATGACCGAGACCACGATCGCGTGGTCTGTTCCGGGAGAGAACCCGGGTTGCTGCTGGTTGAACGCCCGCTTGTAAAAGGACGAGGGTTCCCGGATGACCGCGTGGCCGATGCGGCGGCCGTCGTAGGTGGTCCCGACGTAGGTGATGCGCTCCTCGCCGGTCGTGGTCACCTCGACCGTGATGTCGAACCCGATCACCACTCTCGTGTGACTGATCTTGACGCTCATGAACGACCTCCTGCGTATCTTGCGCAAGTATAGCAGAAGTGTCTAAAATAACTTTCGTGCTCTTCGCCCATCTCATCCCGATACCCGAAGCCGCACCTGCGGCGCAATGCACCGCCCCTGATCCTGGGCGGGCTAGTGAAGGGCGCGGCGTACCGGAGTGCTCTCCCCGGCGGCACGACCACGGGCGAGGGCGCGGCGAGCCCCGGGAATCGCGCCGGGGACGAGCCGCCGGAGGGGAGGGCGATGGTCACCCTTGACGCGCAGGCTGGGGTCGACTGCCACGTCCACGCGGTCGGCAACGGCAAGGACCTGAGCGCGGTCGACGACGACGTCTTCTACGAAGCCTCCGACAACCCGCACTGGCTGGTCCGGCTGCTCCAGGGCCTGGTGGAGCAACAGCTCCTCGGCGAGGGGGCCGACCTGGATCACCGCGACTCGGTGTCGACCGACGAGTACTTCGCCCTGCTGACTCGGCTGCTCGCGACCTCGGAGGAGGTCGACGCCATCGTCGTGCTGGCGATGGACGCCGTCTACGACCCGGGAACGGGCCGGGTCGACTCCGTCCGGACCGACCTCGTGGCCAGCAATCGGTTCCTTTCGCGGAAGCTCGCCGACCTCAACCGCCAGCTCGAGGCCGCCGGGACGACCAAGCGCTTCCTGCTCGGCGCCTCGGTCAGCCCGAACCGCGCCGACTGGGCGGACGAGCTCGACTTCGTCATCGACCAGACCGACGCGGTGCTGCTCAAGCTCATCCCCTCGGCCCAGCACGTCGATGTCGGCCACCCCCGCCATGCGCGCTTCTGGCAGCGCCTCGCCGGCGCCGGTCTGCCGCTCCTCTGTCACGTCGGCCCGGAGTACGCGTTCGCCGAAGGGCGCCGCAACTGGCGGCTCGACGGCTTCCGGCACCTGGAGGCGGTCCTCGACTGCGGCGTGACCGTCATCGCGGCGCACTGTGCCACCCCGGTCTTCCCGGTCTTCGACCTCGACGAGTTCCCGGACTTCGTCGCCTTCATGCACCGCGAGAACTCCGGCCGGGAGGTCCGCCTCTACGCCGACACCTCGGCCCTGGCCCTTTCCACCCGGATCCCCTACCTGCGCCAGGTGGCGGAGCGGATCCCCCCCGAGTGGCTGCTCAACGGCTCCGACTTCCCGATCCCGGTCGACGGCTGGGCCCACCTGCCGCTGGTGGCTCCCCAGGTCTCTCTCGAGAAGTACCTGGGCATCGTCCGCACCCGCAACCCCCTGGACCGCGACGTTCGCATCAAGCGCGCCGCCGGCCTCGCGGCCTCGATCCTGACCAACGCGCGCAGCGTGCTGAGGTTCGGACCCCCGGAACCGACCGAGACGACCGGGGCGCCACCCGGCGAGCCCTGTCCCCTTCGCGGAGGTTGTGGGCCTCGTGACACGTCGCGCCGGATGGAGGGCGGAGGAGCGTGACTGGAGGCTACATCCCGAGGTTCCGAGAACGTCGGCCGATTCAGCGGGCAGCCACTGGAGCACCACCCGAGTCGCGTCAACAACCCCGAAACGCCCGACCCGATACCGCGTTGGGACCGTGTGGAGATTCCAGACCTCCTGACCTACCCCGCCGTGGCGGCTCGCGGCCGATAGGGTTGCCCTGACCTCTGGAGGGTAACGGTTCTCGTCCGGGCCTGGCCTTGGGCACGCCCCAGGCTGATGTGCCGCAGAGGGTTACGCCACCCCGGGTGCGTACCAATACCTGTCCGGTTTTTCGTCGAGGGAAGGTGGCGGTGGCCTG
>CAYTJW010000062.1:0-13742 GCA_964438135.1 uncultured Thermoanaerobaculia bacterium | reverse complement strand
ACCCAGGGCACCGCCAGCAGCGGCAAGAACCAGGCCCGCCGCGGGCGCTCGGCGGCGGCGACGGAGACCAGCAGCAGCGCCCCCAGGCAGAGGTTGCCCAGGTCCTGCGGCCGCACCTCGAGGAAGCTGCGGGAGGCGGCCAGCGCCGCGGCCACCGCCACCGCGGCGGCGCCCGAGGAGCTGCCGCCGAGCCGGCCGGCGACCACCAGCAGCCCGGCCAGCAGGGCATAGAGCGCGACCTTGAACGCCACCAGGCCGGAGTCGCCGGCCGCCGACCAGACGCCGTAGACGACGAGCTGGCCGAGCCAGTTGGAGTTGACCCAGCCGGTCGGCGCGAGCCACGAGCCGCCCGCCGGCCGCGAGTTGAAGCTGAACGGGTCGACCGTGGTCGGGCCGTGGCTGGCGACGTGCCGGCCGCAGGCCAGGCTGGTCCAGGTGTCGGGCGCCGGCCGCTGGTAGGTGACCGCGAGCAGCAGGGCCGGCAGGAGCAGGGCGAGCAGCGGCGCCGCGAGCCGGGAGCGCGGCGGTGGGGGCGCCGGGGCGGGCGCCGGGATCTCCCCTCCGCCCGCCTCCCTCCGCCTCGCCCGGCTGCGACTCACGGCCGTCCCGCTCCCCTCGGCCCCGCTCAGCCGTGGTGCCGGGCGCCGGCGGCGTCGAGCATGTCCCGGATCTTGCGGGTGAGGTCGACCAGGTCGTAGGGCTTGGGGATGAAGCCGACCCCCTCGCCCTCGGCCAGCCCCTCCCGCGCCAGGCGCTCGTCGTGGCCCGACGAGAACAGGAACGGGATGCCGCGCCCCAGGTCGCGGCGCCGCGAGTACAGCTCCCAGCCCCCCACTCCCGGCATGATGAGGTCCGAGAACACCAGGTCGACCGCCTGCGCGGCCTGCCCCAGCACGGCCAGGGCCTCGGCGCCGTTGCACGCCTCGACCACCCGGTAGCCCTCGAGCTCGAGGAACTTGGCCACCGTCCGGCGGAGGTCCTCCTGGTCCTCGACGACCAGGATGGTCTCGGTCCCCGGCCGCGCCTGCACCGGCGCCACCTCCACCCGCTCGACCGCCGCCAGGCCCTGCACCAGGGGCAGGTAGACGACGAAGGTCGTGCCCCTCCCCGGGGCGCTGGCGACGTCGATGATGCCGCCGTGCTGCTTGACGATGCCGTACACGGTGGCGAGGCCGAGGCCGGTGCCCCGGCCCATCTCCTTGGTGGTGAAGAACGGCTCGAAGACGCGCTCCAGGGTCTCCTCGTCCATCCCCGAGCCGGTGTCCTCGACCTCGATGCGGGCGTAGGCGCCGGGCTCGCCCCACGGGTGGGCGACCAGGAACTCCGGGCCGAGCGTGACGCCGGCGGTCGTGACGCTCAGGGTGCCGCCGCGCGGCATGGCGTCGCGGGCGTTGATGCACAGGTTCATCAACACCTGCTCGAGCTGGCCGCGGTCGGCGCGCACCGCCAGCGGCTCGGCGCTGGGCTGGAAGCGCAGCTCGATGTGCTCCGGCAGCACCCGCCGCAGCATCGGCACCATCTCGCCGAGAGTCCGCGCCAGGTCGAGGTCCTGGGGCTCGAGCCGCTGGCGGCGGGCGTAGGCCAGCAGGCCGCGGGTCAGCTTCGCCGCCTCCTCCACCGCCCGGCGGGCGGTCACCACCTCCTCCAGCAGCGGGCTCGACGGCGGCAAGCCGCGGCGGATGATCTCGGTCGTGCCCACCAGCACGCTGAGCAGGTTGTTGAAGTCGTGGGCGATGCCGCCGGCGAGCAGGCCGATCGCCTCCATCCGCTGCGACAGGCGCAGCTGCTCCTCCAACCGGCGTCGCTCGGAGATGTCGGCGGCGACGCCGATCATGCCGTGGACGACGCCGGCCTCGTCGCGCAGCAGCGCGGTCGACAGCAGGATGGGGAACTCCGTGCCGTCCTTGCGCCGGTTGACGAGCTCCCCGGTCCAGCCGCCGGCGAGGGTCGCCGCCTCGATCTCGCGGCTCCTCTCGAGCGGCTCCGAGGGCGACCGGACGACCTGGATCGAACGGCCGATCAGCTCCTCCTCGGCGAACCCGTAGGTGGCGAGGAACGCCTTGTTGACGAACAGGACGCGGCCCTCCAGGTCGGTGATGCTGACGCACTCGGTGATGCTCTCGACCGTGGAGGCCAGGAGGCGGATGCGGGCCTGCGCCTCCCGCTCCTCGGTCACGTCGCGGAGGATGACGAGGGTCCCGGTCGAGCCCGCCTGCGGGGTCGCGGTCAGGTGGACCAGCCGCTGGCTGCCGTCGGCCCGGCGGATGCGCAGCTCGCACTCGGCGACCTCGCCCCGCGCGACCGCGAGGCAGCCCCGGCTCAGCTCCTCCGCCTGCGCCGGGTCGACGAACTCCCCCAGGCTGCGCTGCAGGAGCTCATCCCCCGACACCCCCAGCAGCCGCCGGGCGGCAGGGTTGGCGAGCTCGAGCCGGAGCTCGCGGCCCACCACCACCACCCCCTCGGCCTGGCTCTCGACCAGGGCGCGGAAGCGCTCCTCGCTCGCCCGCAGCGCCTGCTCGGCCTCGCGGTGGCTGGTGAGGTCGGTGAGGACGCCGGTGAGGCCGGCCGGCTGCCCGTCGCGGTACAGCGGCCGGCTCGAGCTGCGGACGAAGATCTCGCGCCCGCCCTCGCCCAGCAGCCGGAACTCGGAGGGCTCGAGCACCCCGGCCAGGGTGCGGCGAAAGCTCCCCTCCACCTCCGCCAGGTCGTCGCCGTGGACGACGGCGGAGAGGTGCTTGCCGATCACCTCCTCGGGCGTGAAGCCGGAGAAGCGCTCCAGGGCCGGGCTGGCATACGTCACCACCCCGGCCGCGTCGACGACGAAGATCACGTCGTTGACGTTCTCGACCAGGGTGCGGTACTGCTCCTCGCTCGCCCGCAGCGCCTCGTTGGCCCGCGCCAGCTCGGCGGTGCGCTCCGCCACCCTCCGCTCCAGCTCGTCGTGGGCGCGGCGCAGGTCCTCCTCGACCCGGTGGCGCTCGGTGACGTCCTTCATGGTGCCGAGCATGCGCACGGCGCGGCCCTGCTCGTCGGCGACGAAGGCGCCGTTGTCCTCGGCGTGGAGGTAGGAACCGTCGCGGCGCTGCAGCCGGTACTCGACCCGGTAGTGGCTGCAGCTCGAGCGCGCCCGCTCCAGGCCCTCGAGAGCGAGGCGCCGGTCGTCGGGGTGGATCATGGTCTCCCAGGCGCGGATGTCGACCGCCTGGTACTCCGCGGCGGTGAAGCCGGTGATCCGCTCGATCGCCCCTGCCCAGCTGATGCGGCCGCTGCCCACGTCCCAGTCGTAGATCATCTGCCCGGTCTGCTCGGCGACGATGCGGTGGCGCTCCTCGCTCGCCCGCACCCGCCGCTCCGCCTCCTGCCGCTCGCTGATGTCGTGCACCACCCCCGCCACCACCTGCCGGCCGCGCACCGACAGCGCGCACGCCGACACGCTGACGTCGACCGTCGCGCCGCTGCGGAGGCGCCAGCTCCCCTCGCCCAGCGCCGCCCGCCCCTCCTCCAGCACCCGGCGGAGGGCGGCGTCGACCTCCTCGCGCGGCACGTCGACCAGGTCGTCGACCGTCAGGCCGACGAGCTCCTCGGCGCTCGAGCCGACCATGCGCAGGAATGCGGGGTTGGCCTCGAGCAGCCGGCGCGACTCGGCGTCGAACAGGACGATGCCCTCCTGCGAGCTGGCCACCAGCGCCAGGTAGCGCTCGTCGCTCTCCGCCCTCTCCCGTCGCGAGCTCCCCAGCGCCGCCAGGGTCTCGTTGACGGACCGGGCGAGGGTGGCGATCTCGTCGGTGCCGCGCACCTCGACCCGCGCCGCCGGGTCCGCGGCCGCGCCGACCCTGGCCAGGTCCCGTCCCAGCTGTCGCAGACGCGCCAGCACCATGGTCTCGAGCAGCAGCAGGCTGAGACCGAGGCCGAGCAGGCAGGCCGCCGCGATCGTCCCGAGCAGATAGCCGATGCTGCGCTCCCCCTGGGCCCGCAGCGGCCGCGAGCCGGCGACCCGCAGCATCAGGGCCGGCTGCCCGGCGAGGTCGCGTTCCACGGCGTAGCCGGCGATGGTGTTGCGGCCCAGGGGCAGCGCGACCTCGTTCAGGCCGCTCTCGAGAGCGGTCAGGGCAGCGCGGAAGTCCGCCGGCAGGGCGGGGTCGTCGACCCGCCGCGCCTCGATCGGCAGGTGGGTGACCGTGCCCAGGTAGGACAGCGTCGCCGGGGTGAGGAAACGGCCGAGGACGAAGGTGCCGCGGGTCGGCCCGCCGCCGGTCGAGGTCAGGATCGGCCGGGCCGCGACCAGCAGCGGCCCTCCGGCCACCACGAGGACGCCGCTGGCGGTCTGGTCCGGGTCGAAGTGGACCATGAGCGGGCTCGCGCCCCCGAGCCACGGCTCGAGCCCGGCCGGGACCCCCTCGACCATGCAGCCGTCCGGGTCGAGGGTGCGGGCCATGACCAGGCGGCCGGAGACGTGGACCCAGGCCATGAAGTCCGCCTCGACCAGGGTGAAGGTCTCCGGGGTCAGGTTGGACTCGACGTAGCGCGGGTCGAGGTCCTCGACGAAGGCGTAGGTGTCGTCCCAGGTCGACCAGTCGGCCGCCAGCCGGTTGAGCCTGGCCGCCTCCTCGCGCAGGGCACCCAGCGCCCGCCGGGCGTTCTCGCTCGAGCCCGCGCGCTCGAGGCGCTCGAACTCGGGCAGCAGGATGAGGCGCGCCGCCGCCCACCCCGTGGCCACCACCGCCAGCACCGCCGCGGTCAGCACCGCTGCTGTCTTCGCCCGCACGGTCATCGCCCAGCCCTCCGGCTGTGGTCTCAGCTTACACGATCCGCTCGCGGATCTTCGCCGACACCAGGTCCATGAGCCAGACCGTGCCGGCGATCAGCAGCACCAGCGTGCCCACCTCGCCCCACTCGCCGAGGTCGACGCGTGGCTTGAGGATGTAGCCGATGCCGCCGCCGCCGACGAAGCCGATGATCGTCGACATGCGGACGTTGATGTCCCAGCGGTAGATGGTGAAGGACAGGAAGGGCGGGATGACCTGCGGCACGACGCCGTAGCGCAGCACCTGCAGGACGCCGGCGCCGGTGGCGCGGATCGCGTCCATCGGCCCGTTGTCGATGCTCTCGATCGACTCCGAGTAGAGCTTGGCCAGGGACGCCACCGAGTGGACCCACAGCGCCAGCACGCCGGCGAACGGGCCGATGCCGACCCAGGAGATGAAGATCAGCGCCCACACCAGGGGCTCGACCGCGCGGACGAAGTTCATCAGGGTCCGGGTCACGCTGTAGAGGAGTCGCGCGGCGACGCTGCCGCGGGTCAGGTTGCGGGCGGCCGGGAACGCCAGGGCGAAGGCCACCGGGATGGCGAAGGCGGTGGCCATGAAGGCCAGGAACACGGTCTGCACCAGCAGCACGAGGCCCTGGGCGAGCACGGCGGAGGAGGGGTGGACGAGACCGCGGACGATGTCGGCGGCCTTGCCGAACTTGGTCAGGAACGCGACCAGGTCGAGCTCGGTGATCAGCCAGCCGGTGAAGAACGTCAGCTCGACGAAGATCGCCACAAACCAGCCGGACAGCGTCTGCGTCCAGGGCAGGTCGCGCTCCCACTCCGCCTGGCCGAGGACCATGGTG
Organism: uncultured Thermoanaerobaculia bacterium; assembly: GCA_964438135.1. Lineage (GTDB taxonomy): Bacteria > Acidobacteriota > Thermoanaerobaculia > Thermoanaerobaculales > Sulfomarinibacteraceae > CAYTJW01. The sequence goes on along the minus strand of CAYTJW010000062.1, from coordinate 8,129 downwards.
CGGCCCGGCGAGCTGCCGAGGCGCTCGCTGAACAGCTGCCACAGCAGGGCGAGCCCGAGGCCGGCGAACGCCGCCCAGGCGTAGTGCAGCAGGCCGAGGATCTCCTCGGCGTTGAGCAGCAGGCCGGTGGGGCCGCGCCGGCCGCTGAAGGACAGCAGCAGGAACTCGGCCATCGCCAGCGCGATCGCGAGCAGGGCCGCGTCGACGGCCAGGGCCTGCAGCCTGGCCACCCGGCCGTCCGCAGGCCCCCCCCGGCCGGCGCCGACCTCGACCCCGCGCGGCATCAGGCCACCCCGTGCGAGACCGGCTCGGCCTCGCTGCCGTAGATGTCGCGGAAGGTGGCCTCGTCGAAGGACTCCGGCCTGCCCTCCCACACCAGCCGGCCGTCGCGCAGGGCGACGATCCGGCTGGCGTAGCGGGTGACCAGGTCGATGTCGTGCAGCGAGCACAGCACCGTGATCCCCTCGTCGCGGTTGAGCGCCTCGACGTGCCGCATCACCGAGTGGCGCAGGGCGGGGTCGAGCGAGGCGACCGGCTCGTCGGCCAGCATGACCCGCGGCGCCTGCATCAGGGCGCGGGCGATGGCGACACGCTGCTGCTGCCCGCCCGACAGGGCGTCGGCGCGGCTGCGCCAGCGGTCGCCCATCCCGACCCGGTTGAGGGCGGCGAGGGCGCGCTGCCGCTCCGCCGCCGGGAACCGCATGAACAGGCTCGGCAGCAGGGCGCTGCGGCCGAGCGCGCCGGTCAGGACGTTGGCCAGCACCGAGTGGCGGCGGACCAGGTTGAACTGCTGGAAGATCATCGCCACCTGCTGGCGCAGCCGGCGCAGGTGCGCCCCGCGGGCGGCGGTGATCTCCTCGCCGAAGATCCAGACCCGCCCCTCGGTCGGGTCGACCAGGCGGTTGAGGCAGCGGAGCAGGGTCGACTTGCCCGAGCCGGACAGGCCGAGGATGACCAGGAACTCGCCCTCGCGGACCTCGAGCGAGACGTCGGCCAGGGCGCGCACGCCGCCCGGGTAGACCATGCCGAGGTGCTCGACCCGGACCGCCACCGTGGCGCCGGGCGGGCGCGGCGCGGTCGCGGCCGGCGGGCTCACGAGCCGCCCCCGGCGCTCTTCCGCTTGCGCTCGAGGCGAGCCTCCTCCGCCTCGAGCAGCTGCGTGGCGCTCACCCCGGCCGCCTGCAGGGCGGCCCGGAACTGGTCGAAGTCGTCGTCGGCGCAGGGCGCCGCCGCCACGCCGGCGACCAGGTCGTAGTAGGCGCTGCGGCCGTCGGGGGTGCCCAGGAAGCGCTGCAGGGAGGCCTGGAACTGCTCCCACAGCGGCTCCGAGAAGCCGCGCCGGACGCAGCAGACGTCGTTCGGGATCGGGTCGGTGAGGGCGACGACGCGGACCTGCTCGAGGTAGGCCTCACGCTCGGCCACGGTCTGCATGCGCTTCAGGATGAGGAACCTGGCGTCGCCGACCAGGGTGCCGTCGCGGTAGTTGGCCGCCGACGGCGGCGAGTAGAACGTGGCCCCGCCGGCCACCTTGCCGTCGAACACCGCCTGCACCACGTTCGGGTGACCACCGGCGAACAGGACGTGGCCCAGGCTCACCGCCTCCCGGTTGAGCAGGGCGCGGGCGAAGATGTGGCCCGAGGTCGAGGTCTCGTCGGAGAAGGCGAAGGACTTGCCGTTGAGGTCGGCCAGCCGCCGCACGTCGCCGTCGGCGCGGGCCAGGACGCAGCCGTAGTAGACGCTGGACAGCTCCTCCGCCGGCTCGGACGAGGTCCAGGCGAGCCGGGTCTCGACCATCGTCCCCGGCCGGGCGCCCTCCAGCTCCTTGCGCCCGTCCCCGACCAGGTCGTGGGGACCGGAGTACACGTGCCGGCTGACCGCGGCCGCCACGCCGTCGCGGCGCTCGACCAGCCGCCAGACCGCGTCGCGGTCGGTCTCCACCGGCACCTCGACCCAGCCCGGCGCGATCTCGTCGAGCGCGCTCACCACGATCGCCCGCAGCCGCCCGTGGACGGTGCGCGGGAAGGCCACCTTGCGGTCGACCAGACCCTCCAGGCGGTCGGGCTCGCCGGCGCCGCTGCGGGTCACGACCACCGCGTACCGCTCGACCGAGCGGACCACCTGCAGGCGCGCCTCGGCGCCGTAGCGGGCATTGGCGAGGACGTAGGCGAAGGCCGGGATCCAGGCGACGTCGGCCTGACCGGCGCCGAGGGCCTGGATCACCGCCGCGTAGCTGGTCGGCACCTGCGAGCGCAGGACCAGGCCGGAGTCGGCGCGGACGAAGCGCGCCAGCTCGTCGCCGCGGCGGACCAGGGTGCCCTGCTCCACCGACGGCACGAACAGCATCTGCACCGCCTTCTGCCCCGCCACCTGGAGGGCCGCGCGGCGCTCGAGGCCCCACACGAAGAAGGCGAGGAGCAGCAATGCCACGGCCCAGCCGGCTCGCGGCAGCCACCCCCACCCCCTGCGCTGCTCGGTGCTCACGACCCCGGACGTCCCCCATCCCGCGCGCCGCGCAGGGTAGCACAGCGGCGGCGGGGTGCGGTGGCAGGCGGGGACCCCGCGGGCGTCGGCTCCCAGCGGTCAGCCGTCAGAGGCTGTGAGGGCCTGCAGCTGTCGGCCGAACCCGGTCGACCGCGCTATCATCCCCCTGTCGCGCCTGCCCGGAGGTCGCCATGAGCCGCGCCGCTGTCCTCGCCCTCTCCCTGAGCCTCGCCCTGGCCCCGACCCTGTTCGCGGTCGAGGCGCCGCTGCCCCGCCACCCCGCCCCGTCGCCGGACGGGAGCCAGATCGCGTTCTCCTGGCAGGGCGACATCTGGCTGGTGCCTGCGGTCGGCGGCCAGGCCCGCCGGGTCACCGCTCACCCCGCGGCCGAGCGCTTCCCGGTCTGGTCGCGCGACGGCCGCTTCATCGCCTTCGCCTCCGAACGCTACGGCAACCTGGACGTGTTCGTGATGCCGACCGACGGCAGCTCCGAGCCGCGGCGCCTGACCTTCGCCTCGGTCGACGACGTCCCCACCGCCTTCGACGCGGCCGGGGACGGGGTCCTGTTCACCAGCCGCCGCGACGAGTCGACCCGGCGCATGCCGGCCATCTACCGGGTGCCCCTGGTCGGCGGCACCGAGACGCTGGTGCAGGCGGCGCTCGGCTGGTGGGCGACGCCGTCGGCCGACGGCTCGGCCCTGGCCTACGTCCGGGGCGACACGGAGTGGACCCGGCGCGGCTACCGCGGCTCGGCCAACCGCGACCTCTGGCTGCACCGCTCGAGCGGCGAGGACCTGCAGCTCACCGACTTCGAGGGGGACGACGACCGGCCGGGCTGGGTCGACGACCGCACCCTCGCCTTCCTGTCCGCCCGCGCCGGCCGCAAGAACCTGTTCCTGCTCGACCTGACCAGTCGCGAGGCCCGCCAGCTCACCTTCCACGACGGCTCCGACGTCCGCTTCCCGCGCCTGTCGGCGGACGGCCGCCTGCTCGCCTACGAGTTCGAGGACGCCATCTGGACCGTCCCCGCCGCGGGCGGGGAGCCCCACCGGCTGCGGGTGGACGTGCCCGCCGACCAGGTCCGCAACCCGCGCCGCCGGGTGCGCGCCACGGACGGGGCGACCGAGCTGGCCGTGAGCCCCGACGGCAAGCTGGCGGCGTTCGTGGTCCACGGCGACGTGTTCGTCACTGCCGTCGTCTCCAAGGACGACCAGGCGATCGCCGCGCCGCCGACGGTGCAGGTGACGGCCACCCCGGAGCGGGAGCGGGACATCTCGTGGTCGCCGGACGGCGCCCGCCTCCTGTTCGCGTCGGAGCGGGGCGGCTTCGCCGACCTCCACACCGCCCGCCCGGCCGACGAGGCGACGCCCTGGACCGAGTCGTTCGAGTTCCCGGTCGAGCGCCTCACCTCCTCCCCCGAGCACGACCACTCGGCCCGCTTCTCCCCGGACGGCAAGCTGGTCGCCTTCGTGCGCGGCAAGGGCACGCTGGTGGTCGCGGCCGCCGACGGCAGCGGTGAGAAGGTCCTGCTCGAGCACTGGGAGGCGCCGGTGTGCGAGTGGTCGCCGGACGGGCGCTGGCTGGCGTGCTCGGTGACCGACCAGGACTACAACTCGGAGATCTGGGTCCTCTCCGCCGCGGGCGGCGAGCCGTACAACCTGAGCCGCCACCCGGACGAGGACGTCGACCCGCGCTGGTCGCCCGACGGCAAGCGCCTGGTGTGGGCGACCAAACGGCACGGCTCGAGCTTCGACGTCTGGGGGGCCTGGCTGACCCGGGTCGACCACGAGCGGACCCCGGCCGAGTGGCTCAAGTACTGGATGGAGAAGGACCGGCCCAAGGACAAGGGGGGCGACGCGGGGGGCCGGGAGGGCGCCGGCACGGGCGCCGCCGGCGAGCGGGCCGAGCCGCAGCTGCCGGAGGTCAAGATCGACCTCGACGACCTGTGGGAGCGGGCGCGGCCGATCACCGACCTGCCCGGCGACGAGGGCCTCGGCCTGGTCAGCCTGGACGGCAAGCGCCTGGTGTTCGCCGCCGACCACGAGGGGGAGCGGGACCTCTACAGCGTGCGCTGGGACGGCGAGGACCTCGAGCGCCTCACCACCGGCGGCCAGGCCCCCTCCGAGGTGCAGCAGGAGCGGGAGTCGAAGGCGGTCTTCTACCTCGACGAGGGCGGGCACATCCGGCGGGTGGGGCTGGACGGCTCGGCCGGCGACCCGGTGCCGTTCGCGGCCCGCTACGAGGTCTCGACCGCGGTCGAGCGCGGGATGGTGTTCGACGAGGCCTGGCGCGCCCTCCAGGAGTGGTTCTACGACCCGGCCTTCCACGGCGTGGACTGGCCGGCGCAGCGGGCGCGCTACCGCCCGTGGGCGCTGGCCGCCTCCCACGACGACGACTTCGCCGACGTGCTCAACCTCATGCTCGGCGAGCTCAACGCCTCGCACATGGGCTACTACCCGCCCGACCCCGCCGACCCGGGCGAGGTCACCGGCTGGCTCGGCGCCTTCTTCGACCCGACCGCCGGCGGGCCCGGCCTCCTCGTGCGCGAGGTGCTGCGCGACTCGCCCGCGGCGCGGGAGGACGTCCGCCTGGCGCCGGGCGAGCGGCTGCTGGCGGTCAACGGGCGGCCGGTCGGCGAGCACGACAACGTCCACGCTTTCCTCGCGGACACCGTCAGGCAGCGGGTGGTGCTGACCATCCGCGCCGCCGACTCGTCCGAGCGGCGCGCCGTGGTGGTGCCGGTCAGCTTCGCCGAGCAGCGGCAGCTGCGCTACGAGGAGTGGTCGCGACAGCGGCGGCGGATCGTCGACCAGCGGTCGGGCGGTCGCCTCGGCTACATCCACATCCAGGGCATGAGCATCCCGTCCTTCGAGGGCTTCGAGCGCGACCTCTACGCCGCGGCCAGCGGCAAGGACGGCCTGATCATCGACGTCCGCTCCAACGGCGGCGGCTGGACCACCGACTACCTGCTGGCCGTCCTCGCCGTGCGCCGGCACGCCTTCACGGTCCCCCGCGGCGGCGACCCGAAGGTCCGGGCCTACCCCCAGGACCGCCTCCCCCTGGCGGCCTGGACCCGCCCCACCCTGACCCTCTGCAACGAGGAGTCGTACTCCAACGCCGAGATCTTCTCCAGCGCCTTCCGCGAGCTCGGCCGCGGCCTCGTGGTCGGCACGCCGACCTTCGGCGCGGTCATCTCGACCGGGGCCACCACCACCCTCGACGAGGGCACGGTCCGCCTGCCGATGCGCGGCTGGTACGTGGCGTCGACCGGCGCCAACATGGAGAACAACGGCACCCGCCCCGACATCCTGGTCGAGCAGCCGCCGGCCGAGGACACCTCGGCCGACCGCGACACCCAGCTCGAGCGGGCGGTCGAGGCCCTCCTCGCCGGGCTCGAGAGCGACCCGCGGTTCGGGGCGTGGTGACGGGGGCGAGCCCGGTGGCGACCCGGTGCGAACCGGAGCGGGAGCGGGGAGAGCGTGCGATACTCCGCGCCGTGAGCGGCGCCGCCGTCCGGCTCGTGATCGTGCGCCACGGCCAGGTCGAGGCCAACGTCGACCGCCGCTACCTCGGGCTGCGGGACGACCCGCTCACCCCGCTCGGTCTGGAGCAGGCGCGCGCGGTCGGCACCATGCTGCGCGGGGTGCCGCTGGCGGCGGTCTACTCGAGCCCGCTGCGGCGGGCGTTCGCCACCGCCAGCGAGATCGCCGCGGTGCAGGCGCTGGAGGTGATCGCGGACGGGCGCCTGCGGGAGATGGCCTTCGGCGACTGGGAGGGGATGAGCCGGGCGGAGCTCGCCAGCCGCAGCGCGGGCGACGCCGGCCGCCTCGCCCGCTGGGAGGACGACCCGACCCGACCGCCGCCGGGCGGCGAGTCGCTCGAGCTGGTCCAGCGCCGCGTCCTCGACCTGGTCGACGAGCTCGCCCGCCAACGGGCCGGCTCGGCCGTCGCCCTGGTCAGCCACGTCGGGCCGATCAAGGCCCTGGTCTGCTCCCTGCTCGGCATGCCGCTGGCGGCGAGCCGCCGGGTCTACGTCGACCCGGCCAGCGTCAGCGTGGTCGACTGGGGGACGGCGCCGGTGCTGCGGCTGTTCAACAGCCACGCCCACCTCGGCTGGGAGAACGCCCGCTGGGTCAAGGAAGGGTGCGGCTGAGGCGGATGCAACGCTCGACCCTCCCGCTCCGTAGACAGCCATGAACCTCTTGCCTCCTTCCTCCTTCCTTCCAGTCGGCGGTCCCGGGCCCCCCGGGACCGACCGGCGTCTGGGGGAAAGCGGTCAGCTGTCAGCCATCAGCGGTCAGCTGGCCACGCCCGCCCGGGTCGGGAACGGGGTCGGGGCCGGGAGCGGCGGGCGGCTGGGGTAGAATCGGGGCGGGCGGGAGTCGGCAATGACGCGGACAGCGACCGTCGGCGAGGTGATCCGGATCGCGCTCGGGCTCGAGGCGTCGGCCGCCGAGCTCTACCGCCAGGCCGCGGCCCAGGCCGCCCAGGTCGAGGTGCGCGAGACCCTGCTCGGCCTGGCCGAGATGGAAGACCAGCACCTGCGCGTCTTCCGCGCCCTCCGTCAGAGCCTGGCTCAGCCCCTCGACGACGGCGGCGGCAGCGCTGGCCGCGGCGCCGACCTGCTCGAGGCGTGGCTCGGCGGCGAGGTCTTCCGGGCAGGCGCGGCCGAGCCCGTCGCCGCGCCGCCCCGCGACGACTCGGTCGAGTCCTGGCTGGCCACCGCGACCGAGATGGAGAAGGAGTCGATCGCGCTCTACTCCGGCCTGCGCGAGATGGTGCCGGGCGACCAGCAGGCGGTCGTCGACTCGGTCATCGCCGAGGAGCTGCGCCACCTCGCCTCGCTCGGGCTGCTGCTGCGGTCCCTGCGGCGCACGGGCGCCCCGCCGCCCCACCCTGCCCGGCCGTAGGAGCGAGCCCCGCGTGACCTCGACCGTCGACCAGGACAGCAACCACAGCTCCGCCCCGGCAGGGCCGGTGGGCGCCCTCGACCGCTGTCTGCTCGGCCTGGTGGTGGCCCTGGCGGCGCTCGCCCCGCTCAGCCGGCGGGCCACCACCGTCGTCGCCTCGCTGCTGCTGCTGCTGTGGCTGTGCCGCGGTCGCTGGCGCGAGCGCTGGGCGGTGGTGCGGCAGAGCCGGTTGATGGCGGCGCTGGCCGCCTTCGTCCTGGTCGCCGTGGCCTCGCTGGCCTGGTCGTCCGACCTCGGCGCCGGGGTCGACTACCTGCTCAAGTACCGCTACCTGCTGCTCGTCCCGGTCGCGGCCACGACCGTGCCGCGCCGGCTGGCGGGGCGGGTCCTCGACGCCTTCGCGGCCGGCGTCGGCCTGTCCCTGCTGTGGTCGCTCGGCATCGCCGCCGGCCTGATCCGCTTCGGCCACGGCTACCCCGAGCACCCCGCGCCGTCCATGAACCACCTCGACTACAGCGTCTACCTGGCGGTGGCGGCCCTGCTGGCCGTGGTGCGCCTGGGTCGGCCGGGGGCGCCGCGCCCGCACCGGGTCGCCTGGGCGGCCTACCTCGGGCTCGCGGTCGTCGGCCTGCTGGTCAACATCGGCCGCTCCGGCCAGGCGGCCTTCTTCCTCACCCTGCCGGTGCTCCTCGCCGGCCACCTGCCGGGGCCGCGCGCGCTCCGGCCGGCGCTGGCCGC